>JAKPOE010000197.1 GCA_029548025.1 Spirochaetota bacterium | reverse complement strand
GATCATCCTGCCGGAGGCAAAAACCGTGTGAGCGGTACAATGCTCTATTCTGTCAACCATTTGAACCATATTTTTTGGTCAATAATTGGAATGTTGTTTTGTTCACAAACCTTCATTGTGTGTCCCGTTCCACCTTCTTTTGGTTTGTCTAAGTCGTCATAGAATATTCCAAACGTCGCTGGTTTTATTTCTTTAGTTCCAATTGCTTTTATTGTGTCTCTTATAATGTAAGCAGCTTTCATTGAATATCGGTCTCTTGAACCTGAGATATATCGGTCGATTAGTTTTTCTGTCTTCTTATTGCTTTTAGATTGATAAACAACTTCTGTGTCAGCAACAATGTTAATTTCGTCTAAGGAAATTGTTTCGTATGCCTGATTTGATTTTTGTCTATGCCCTGTATAAGGCGTTATAACTTGCAATCGTGAATTGTCAACTGCAGATACACCAGTTGAAAAATAGTAATCGGCACCGTCTGCGTTACCACTTCTGAATATCATTTTAGAGGTATTTGAAGCTAACAGTTTACCAAGCAATACCAGCTTCTCCTTATCTGCGTCTAAAACATTTCTTTTCCCTTCAAGAAGAACGATAGAATTTTCTTTGTCAAACTGTGTAATAAAATCTTTCAATGTCATTGTCGTACCTTTTTACAATTAACGCACAACGTTTTGCTTATGCGACGTCGCGGCAGCCTTACCGCCGCAATTTAGAGTAGCCCGAACGAGCGGCAGTGAGTGAAGCATATAGCCCATGTTATATACCGTAGCCAACCCTACCACGAAAAGACCGACCAAGCTATGACGGTGTAGGCTGGAGAATAAGTTGTTATATTTTCTGATAGTTCCATTCTTTCAATGCAAAATCAGTTAAAGTTTTAATTCGATTATCAATTGATTCTTCATCATATTTATTAGTTTTTTTATTTAAAAAATCTTCCAGTTCATTTTGACACATCAGTGGGGCCTTTTGAAAATATTTTGAATTTTTAATTTCAAAATCATTATTACTTTTTTTAACATTTGGAGAAAGTGGGTCAATAGTCAAATTTCCTAATGAATGAAGGTATTCCTCAATAAACTTCTCAGTATATTTGGGGATAATTTTTTTATCTTTTACAATTATTAGTTTTTCATCCGGATTCTGAGGTAAAATATGCTCAATTGTTAACCGTTTTTTGGGGTCTTCTTCATAGAAAACTTCTTCTGACATACGATTATAATTATTTTTTGATCTTAAATAATTTTCATATTTCCAGAAGAAGTAGTTTCTATCCGTGCTGCTTACGTCATGATAAAAACTTCTAGATTCTAATCTATTTTTAAATTCTTTATCGGGGGCATAATTATCTAGAGTAGATTTTAATTGAACAAATAATTCATCATAATTTCCTTCAAAATCACGGGCAAACGAGTATAATTGACTTTCACCAGTATTTGCTGGTCGATTTAAGATGCCATAAACACGGAAACTAAAAATTTCAATTAAGCGACAAATCGATATAAAGTTCTTTTTATTCTTAGTGTGATCAAGTTTTAATGATTTAATTAATAGAGGATAAAATAATCGAGTTCTTCCAAGTATCCAAATACCATGAAGGTATTCATTTTGAAATTTAAACAACTGATTAAATAATGAAAATGATTCTCGTAACTCACGACTGTATTTATCAATATATAGTAAAGTCTTATGGGGGTCTTTTTCATCATTAATTAAATCATTAACTTTATTTTTTACTATTTGAACGTACTTTTGATAGTCTTTTTCAGACTTTTTTACTTTCCAATCTTCAAATGCAATAAAGTGATGTTGAAGGATTGTATCTTCATCAATTTCATTTTCAATTTCTTCATAGTCACGATACATTTCGCTAAAACGACTTTGTATGTCACTTAAATGAGATTCAGGGGCTTCAGAAGCAAAATATAATTTATACATTAAAAAGCTTTTTGTTTTCTCTAAATTTGTTAAGCTCTTTCCTCGGTCATTAGTGGTTTCAAAAATCAATGTAGCTTCAGCTTTATCAAGAACAGAGTAGGTTAATATTTTTGTTTTATTTACCTTGTCTATATATTCTTTTATTTTATCTGGTTTTAGTAATTGAAGCCTTTTTGTAAAAAATTTCTTTGCATTTAAAAGTTTTTGCTGAGATGGTGTTTTGATTAAATCATCAGTAACTTTATTGTTGCTAAGAATATAAGACCTAAAAAACTCATTATCATCATCAAGAACTCTTAGTTTATATTCCGACCTATATTTAATATAAGTCTCTTCAAGCATCTCAATGTAATCAATATCATAATTATTCTTTTTAAAGGATTCAATTATACAATTCATAAAAATAATCAATGTTGTAATTCGTTGTTGGCCATCAACAATGTCAATTTTATCAAAAAAGCCTTCAGAACCGTTTTTTTGAAACAAAATTGTTCCCATGAAATAGTCTTTTCCAGGAGCTTGGTTTTTAATATCTTCTATAAAATCTGTTAATTGCTTTTCTTCCCAGGCAAATGCTCGTTGATATGATGGTATGCAAAATATTTTTTTTCCATCAAATAATTCATTTAATGTTTTTTGTCCATTTTCCATATTGCCTCTCTTACTTTGAGCTAAAAATACAATAAACTACTCTATGAAAATATACATTTCAGGTAGACGTTTATTATCTTTCCACAACCGGCGCACGGATGCACCGAAAAGTTTTTTGGCCGTTTCGCACATCTTGATTATATCCGCACCTCTTGTACTGATATACCTTAAATTTAGAATTATATCTGCACCTGGTGCAGATATACTAACTCTATCAAAAAAAGCCAGAATTCCATAATCTGTTAGATAATTTCATGCTTCATCTCCTTCATCCAGATGAATTGTGTCAATTGGGCTTGCTATTTTCCCTAAACTTTTTGTGCTGACATGCGTTTAAATCTCTGTAGTTTTGCTATCAATGTCTTCTGGTTTTAGTTTTACCACTTCGCCTACCCGTAAGCCTGCTGAAGAATATGCAAGATAAGGATTGTCTTTGGTAATAGTGTAGTTTTTCTGAAAACTCCATAATAATGAAATTTGTGTATCATGTTATGTTTATTATGGAACGTTAGTCAAGAACAAAATGCAATTTTTAATAAATCCATATAGTGAACTTTGAGTTCTCTTTATCCTTTTATCAGCAAAGTATGTAACTTCATTCGTTGAATTATTAAGACCGCCTTCAATAGACGAAGGTGCCAGAGCAACGCTTCCCAGACGCGAGGCTGCGGTTTGCGGATTTTGACTTTGACCATGGAATTCAAACTCGCTCTGGAAGCACAGAAAGGATGGAGGAAACTTCGAGGCTATAAGATTTGTCAAGTTGCGAATGGTGAGGAGTTTGTAAATGGCAAACTGGATAATATCGCATGAAATTTTTTGAGGGTTTGTTAATTTTTTCATCCACAAAATTTAACGATAAGTCGAGCCGTTTGAGGTGGCTCCACAGTGTTGGCACGGGGGTATTGAGCGCATAAATATCCCATTACGAAGTGATAAAACTTTTGTTTCCCATCAATATAAAATAAAGCATGAGAAAAAATATGGAGATTTTTTTTTGAATAAAATTGTTAATTATGGCAACTTGAACATAGTGAAGAATTTTATTCCTCTTTGAAAAAGGTTAGCACCCTCATTCTGAGGCAAATCCGAATAATCTCTCCCTGCTAAAAACAATAAATTCTTCAGTTGCTATCACTCTATCAAGGCTCTGACCCCAAAAAATATGTTATATACAAAAAAGATCTATAATTTTTATTTACAATAGTCTAACATAATTGTGCAGTAAAAAAGCGAGGGTAGAGGTATACAGGTAAAGTCAAAGCATATGCCTTGACAAAGTAGCAGATAAAAAATATAATGGGGTCAGAGCCATGGATAACAGCACAGTAACACTAAATCTGGCATACTATACTAAAAAACTGCATGATTTAACTAAAAAATCGTGGTATTACTGTGCAAAGAGTGTTTATAAAAACCGAAGATTATTGGCGGGCAATAACCCTGTTAAAACCATATTCAAATCAAAATCCATACTTATTGCTATATACAATAAATGTAAAAAGGAAAACTTTACCCATTCGCAATTTACTCCACTTGATTTTGCTTTTATACAAATTTTTATTGATACATATTCGCGTGATGTTCTTGAAAAGGTTTTTTTACATTCCATAGCTGTTGAACTATCACAGGGACAGTATGCAATATGTACATCCACTTTTTGTGATGATAATTTTACACTGGATGACATTGTACATTTTAACAAAACAGCCAGCATTACAATACTATGTCATAGCAATGAAACAGCAAAAAGTTGGCCAAAAAACAATATATGCCTTGAGTGGTATTTTAGACTACTGGAGCCGTTAAGCAATTATACAGCATTTACCCGGTGGCTTGCTAAACTTTTTTACAATAACACCATTTACCAAAATGCGCAGGGCATAATTACAAGCTATGATACATTGGTAAACACCTTTGCTACCTATAACAGAACTACTGCTGCAGATGTTATACCACTTTTGTCAAAAAATAATTTCTGGAAATTTCCTGATAGCGATGAATTATATGAGCTTGTGTTTGATTGTGAGGTTGCAGTTAAAAGCACTGATATCCAGCAGGTTGGTGCTTTGCTGTGCTGCAGGGGTCTGGTAATCAGTACTATTGATTCGCTGAGCCAGTTAAAAAAGCTGGATGCTATATGCATGCTCAGGGTCATTGGTTATAACATTCTGGATTTTGATTTAGACATACTATCGCACAATAATTTTTCTTTTTCAAATCCCTATGAGATAGTTGATCTATTATGGGTGTACAACATCCTTTATCCAATCAATGATGGCTCATCGCTGGATGATGCGTTCAGGCGTTTGGTTGGGATGTCCATTGAAAAGCGTCATACTGCAATAGCCGATTCGTATGCTGCATGGGATGTGTGGTGCAAAATAAAAGAGCTTACATCATTTCATAAAGGGCATTTTTTAAAACATCTTACCAATGTAACAGCTATAGCACATGACAAAAAAGCAAAACGTCATTGTGGCGATAGTTTGCGTAAATTTATTGCATCCCATACAAAAGGGATTATAGAATGTAATGATACCACTGATATTATACAACAGCTTATAGCTGCAACTCCCGACGACCAATTTGCTTTTATTTTTAAAACAGCAAAGGATATGCGAAATACCGTTGCGCAATTGTTATTGGATAAAATTATTACCATTGATGATATAAGCAATTCAGTATTTTTAGATTCAGAAGAATTCCATATTGATAGCGATAAGCTTAAACAGGTAAAACCATCCCATGATGTACTACAGCTGTATATTCAATCACTACTACTGTACAATGTAAGTACTACCTCACTTATTTCGCTTCCTCTGTTTATTGCTGAGCATAAGCAGGGTTCATTGATGCATCAGCTGCAAACTATTATGGAAAGCTGTATATGCCATGGTAGCCCTGATATTAAAAGCAATGCAAAATATGTTTTTTTAAATATCGGTGGTTTTAACACCATGAAACTTAGTAAAACTATATTTGCTTCACGGCATGTAGTGTTTAACAGCATACATCAATACGATAACCTTTTTACCAGGCTCCTTTCAAAACAGGCTGATATAGAACTTACCAGTGACATTATTAATAAGCTTGGGCTTGAGGATAGCAATAAAGTGTATATTACACGCGATTATATTATACACAATACTGCCTATAATAATTATGAACAATTTTTACATGAACTTTTACCCCTTATACATACCAGCGATGGTAAATGGGCAACAACACTTTTTACCAGGATAAATACGTTAAACAAGTTTGAGTATGTTCCCTGTATAGGTAAAGCGGGCAATACATGGAAATTGATTTTTGAACCGCTGTACTGGAAGGCAGATATTGATACCCTCTTTTCAGAGGCTTCATCCATGCACTTTTTAGCACACTTTGTAGATAAATCTAATGAGGGCGCATTATGCTATAAAATAATGTTTGGCATAGACGATGATGCCATTTTTGAAAAAAAAGATAAACTTGTTCCGGTAAAGCTAAAGGCGTACCGATCAAATTTAAAACAAACAAAGTTTAATACTGCGGTGTATCGTAAAAATGCACTTGACATCATCCATAACCTTGCCGGGACAGATGCTATAAAAGGGAAAATTGTTATTATATGCACTAACGATGAAGAGCGTGATTTTTACTACAACTATTGTACGCGATATTTTAATACCACTATCTTTAGAACCGATACCATCCCCCCGCGTTTTTTTGAAAAGAATATAACTTACCATAGTAATTACATTGTTATTACTACCATATATGATGTTAACAGTATAAAGGGTGGCAATATTGATTATGTTATAGTACCCCGTTTGTCGCTGGGGTATGATGCTCCGTCTATTAACCAGTGGCGAAAACAACATATAGAGGAGTTGTTGTTAAATGAAAATATTGAAATGTTGCAACTATTTGTTAAGCACTTTGGTAGTGCAGAAGCGGATAAGGTGCTGGGAGCCTTTATATATACCTACCCTTTTTTAAATGCTATGAATGTACTATATACCATGCTTTTAAATAATACCATTGATACTGTTGCCGTTACACTTATGGATACCAGCAGCTTATTATTACCAGGAAACCAGCGAATGCATAAAAAGTTTGAAGAAATTTTTAAAAGCAATGACCTGGTTGAGGAAAGCATGGTGCATGTTGAAAACCTGGTAAAAAATGAGCTTGTTGATGAAATTATGGGTAAAGAGTATTTACAATTAAATAAAGACCTTTACACCATGTTATTGCACAAACACTGGGGTAAAGACAAAACCTTTAAGATATTTAATAAAGACATAAAAGCATTCCCGGATAAAGAATATATCATCAGCAATAGTGGTGTTATAAGGCAGGATGATATTATCCATTATGTTATGCGTTCATTCCATGATCCCAATTGTAAGGATAAAGATTCGCTTGTTATTGCAGCTACTGGCATTGGAAAGTCGCTCATATATCAAATACCTGCAATTATCCTTTCACAGGAGTTAGAACCAGAGCTAACAATAGTAATATCCCCGCTTATTGCATTGATGAAGGACCAGGTTGATGGACTGCACAAGCATGGTGTTTACTCCGTTGCTCAGTTTAATTCCACTCTGGAAAGTGAATCGCGCAGTGTAATAAAAAACCTTATTTTAGAAGGTTTTATAAATATTATATATGTATCGCCCGAGATGATTGTTCAGTCAAAAAATTTTCAGGATATGATAGGACGGCGCCCGCCCTCATTTTTGGTGGTGGACGAAGCTCATAGCTTATCGCAGTGGGGACATGATTTCCGTATTGATTATCACATAGTAGCAAGCACAATAAAGCAAATTTTTAAATACCGTGATTTTCCTGTTGCAGCGTTTACTGCAACTGCAAAGATAAGCAAGTTTGAAAACCTATCGGTTGTACATGATATTATAAAAATCATGGAGATGGATATATCCCGCGACAGAGCGCTGCTGTGTACAACAATACGTGATAACCTTTATTATCATGTAAAGACATTTGAATCTGGAACTAAATTAGAAAATTATAATCTTGATGAACAAAAGGTTACATTTTTGGTAAATTTTTTTAAAAATCCTGCACGGTATATAGCAAATGAACATAAGCAATCAATACTTAAAGATACATCTACTGATAAAAAATATAAAACTATCATCTACTGTTCATCGGTTAACTTAACCAATACATTATCTGAATATTTAACCAGCAATACCAATTACACGTTTAAGCCATTTAATGCAAAACTTGAACAATACCAGAAAGAAGACATACAGAATAGATTTAAAGCGGGTGATGGCATTGACGGTATATGTGCAACAACTGCCTTTGGTATGGGTGTTGATGTGCCAGATATACGCATAGTAATCCATTATGATTTACCCCAGGGTATTGAAGCCTACTATCAGGAATCGGGAAGGGCAGGCAGAGATGGTAAAAACTCATACTGCCTTTTACTGTATCAAAAAAAATTGATTACCAAAAATACATCCAATAAATTGGAAAATGACTATCAAAGAGTTCAATATTTAATGGGAAGGGATAGGATACGGTTGTATGATTTCTCAACTATTTATAATGGCATTGCAGTATTTTTGCAACAGCAGCCTGATAAAAGTAAAGACTGCTATGTTAATGGAACCATGCTCCATGCACTTTTTATTGATCAAAATAACGATGCTTCCAATAAGGTGGATTCACTTCTTTTTTATATGAGCGACTATTACCATGGTGATATGAAAGGATATTGGTGCTATTCAAAGGAAAAGGCATCATTAACCTATAAAATACTTAAGCCAAAGATTCATTATTCCTTTACCAGTGACAGTACATTAAATAAGGTAATCTGGAGTGTGCATAAATGCCTTTGCAGGTACAAAGAACAACAAAGCCCGGAAAGCAAAAGCTATGTTGAAATTACACATCAACATTTAAATAACATGCTAAAAAAGGATGGCAACTATCATTTCAGTCAAAATGATTTATACCGGGCATTAAGCACTTTGATAACACATGAGGTTATACGCATAGATGATGTTAAAAGCTACTATTTGAACGATAAAAAAGCTGTGGGCGGATTAACAGCATTATTTGATAAAATGATAAAGGTATGCGAAAACTACAGCGTTTCAACTAAACAGGATGGTTATGGCACAACCTGTAGAATAGATTTCAGAAAGATGTTAACTGGTGATCATAACAAAACTATAAATATGAATACGCTTGAGCTTATAGTATCATTAATAGTAAAACAGTATATTGACGGTAAATATAATAAAAATACGAGAAATAAGAAAAATAAAAACAATGAATTTGTAACCATAACAATGAAGTACCCTGCATTAAATTTTATCCTTCACAGAGATGCAGGTGAAGATAAACTCATTGAGGCTATAGATGGGTTGAAATACACCTTTAAAAAATACAGGGATGAAATAATAGGGATAATAGAATTTTTAGCCAGCCCAGTATGCGCGACATCAAAGCGTTGTTCAATATACGAGTTATGGACCAGATACGAAGAAGATTGTGTTAACCATGGCAAAAAAAGTGTCAACACATATACATTTCGTTATAATATTGGTTTGCTTCAAATACTTGGGATTCTGGACTCATCAAATAATAACGATTTTGAACCAAGCTATACGGTAAAAGTATATGACATCAATAAATCGCCTTTAGAGCATATCAATACAGCGTGGGAAGAGATTGAAACTATCTACAACACCAAAAAGGCATCAATGAAACTGCTGGTGCAACAATATATATTGGATGGGCTATCTACTAAAGATGGTAAAGATGGTAAAGATGGTAAAGATGATAAAGATGTTTTTGATAAACGGCGTAATTTTTTTGAAGAATTTTTCCTGAAAGATAGTTATGATAAAATGTTGCTAATACAAAACAAGGATTTTGGTGAGCAAGCGTGTGAATACAATAACTGTTTTTTATCAATTGCTGGTACTACTGCCAACACCTTTAAAAAACAAGATGGTAAATACACTATTGAAGATGTCATTGCCTATATTGCATCAGAAGTAAAAAAATTGCAAAAACAACTAATACAACAGTATGTTGTCAGCATTAAAAAGCCAGATGATGTACCGATTATTACTCTTAAAAGTGTCATGTATACTGAGTTTATGCTTTTGCTGTTAGAATCCATCAGGATACCGGTACATAAACTATCAGACTGTGTTACCATAACAAAAACAAGCGAGCATCGCGATGCAATTAATAATTATGAAGCGTTTGACAGGCAACAGCATAAAGCCTATACAGTTGCAAGTTTTATACTCTATATGCTGGTTATTAGCTCTTATTTTACAGGGTTTGAAACCTTTGACAATAAAGATTATATAGAATACATGCAAAAAAATAATGGCACACGGCATTTAGATGGCGGTGTTACTATGGATAGTGATAAATTTTGCAAAGAAGTTGTTGAAGAAGCTGCCGGATATGTAAAAAAAGAATTAAAGAATACAGGCTATAAGAATATCACCTATCAAGAGATAGCTCATTATGCTGAACAATTTTTTACTACACGGTATGTGTTATTCAACAACTATAAGAAAGTACCAACATCGCCCTCAACAAATTATTCATACTACAGCAATGAAGCATTGTCAAAAACTATCGATAATTATATTTTTAAGCAGCAGTGTATCTTCAGGGTTTTTGATGTGTATAATAGGTTCCAGAATCAAAATGCTGTAGAAAAGCACCTTGCTTCATTTGAAATAGAAAGGTTTTTGGGTAACTATCTTGCCAATGCCATACAGTACTACGTCAACAACAATAATAACATATACCCCCAAAACATACTGCCAATGATTAACCATTTTGCCATTGTAGTAGTCCATGACATTGAAAATAAATGGGTTAATATTATAAAATTGTTTAATCCCCATGCAGTTGTGATAAAGATAAACGATGCAATTTTTAATGGCGATAGTAAAGATGATAATGCAGTATATCAATATAAAAAATGCGAGGTGTTGTATGAAGAAAGTTATGTTTATAACTGTGGGGACAGGCAGAGAACGTACAGATATAGCACAGGCAATAGTGGAAAGTATACGAATCCAAAGCCCTGACTTTGTTGTGTTTTATTGTACTCACAAAAGTAGCAATGAAACCATGCCAGAAATATATGCATTAAACAATGCCTTGCAGGTAAAAAGCACAGTTGAAATTATAAGTGATGAAAATAATCTTGAAAAAATAAAAAAAGAGATTAGCCATAGCATGGCACAGTATAAAAAGAATTATGCATTAAATACCGTTGATTACACGTCGGGAACCAAGGCAATGTCGGCGGGTATTATTGTAGCTGCAATAGAAAATAGCTGTGATTATATATCCTATATAACTGGCACCAGGGATAATCAGGGACGAGTAGTGACAGGTACTGAACAAATAAATACATTTAGACTCAATCAAATTTATGCAACAAAGTATGTTGAGCTTGGAAAACAATTTTTTAATAACTATCTGTTTGGAGCAGCTATTGATTTATTTGAAAAAGCAAAAAATATATGTCATGATGAAACCCTTAACAATGAAGTAGAACTTTATATATCCCTTGCACAGGCTTTGAATGCATGGGATAAATTTGATCATGAACAGGCAAAAAATATTTTTACCGCAATAACAAAAAATAAACAGGCAGTGGTATTACTTGAAAGTAAGGAAATTGAAAAAACAATAGAAATAATGAAACGACACCTGCACGCTATAGCAAGTAGTCAATTTTCTGATTTATTGATTATAGATTTATTGAAAAATGCTGAGAGGCGCTTTGCCGAAGGAAAATACGACGATGCTATGGCACGGCTGTACCGCTTGCTTGAATTTATTGCACAGGTGTTGCTGGATAAACAAAATATATATCAAAAAGATGCTCATGGTAAAAGCGATACCAGCAAACTTGATGTTGAAAAACTGCCGCAACATTTAAAAGAAAAATATACACCAGCAATTGGATTAAGTAAATCCTATGAGCTGTTAAGTGATTTAAATGATGAAACAGGTAAAAAGATTTATGATATAATGCAAAAAAAGGATGTAAAACAAATACTGGGCATACGAAACGGCTCAATCTTGGCACATGGTTTTGTGCCAGTATGCAGAGATATAACACAGAAATGTATAGAAATTATTAAAGAAATAGCCAGCATTTATTTTACACTACAGCAGTTTGAAAAATTATATCATGAATTGGAGTTTATTACATTGGAGTAATACTATGGCAGATATTTATTTGATATCTGATTACGGGAAATTGTATAAACAAAACAAGGTGTTTCACTTTTTATATCCCGACGGTACTGTAGCAAAATTTTTTCCGCATAATACACAGCGTATGTATGTTATTGGCAATATTCAAATTACTGCTGAAGCCTTAAAGATGATAAGCCATAATAAAATAGAGGTTATATTTTTAAATAAAAATGGTTTTTTTAATGGCAAACTTACCTTTGGTGACAGTAAAAATGTATTGCTACGTAAAAAACAGTATGAAAAGCTCAATGACAATGATTTTATTTTAAAATGGGGTCCTGCGGGATTAAAGGAATTCAGCGAAGGCACGGATGCCGTAGCGTCATACGGCTCGTGCGAGGACAAAGACAGGATGTCTTCCGCAGCACGAAGGCAAATATATAATCCATACAGTAAACAAGGCACACCGCCGTTTGAGGTGCGCTTTGGGGGTTGGTAAGGGGGCATTTAGCGCATAAATATCCCCTTACGAAAGGATAAAACTTTTGTCGCCCCAAAAAAGTTATACATGCTCTGACCCCATTGTAATTTTTATGGGCGATAGTTACGGTAAAATTTTTCACAGAAGTAAAAAAATAGTTGACAGGAAATGCTTCATGCTATAGGCAGTAACAGATGATGTAAGATATTCTTTGAAA
>JAKPOE010000184.1 GCA_029548025.1 Spirochaetota bacterium | reverse complement strand
AAAAATATTACCATGAAAAGAGTTGAAAAGAATCAACAAACTAGAGCAAAAATAATAGAAGCTGCACGAACTTTGTTTGTACAACAGAGTTATTCAAAGACTACAATACGTCAAATACTAAAAAAAACAGGTATTACAACAGGAAGTTTATATCATTTTTTCAAAAATAAAGAGAGCATTCTCAGGCAGATTACAGCAGATTACCTTTTAGACACTGATAAAATTATACGATCTTTTATGAAGGAATATGACCCCATGGTTCACTATATACTTATAATTTATATCCAACTAAAATTAATTGACAGTAATCCAAATCTTGCAGATATATGGCAACATACCTATAGCCTGTGGAGTATTACTGAAATGGTATGTACTAAAAGTGCCAAATGGAATAAAATGATGTTTGGAAAATATAATGAAAACTTCAGCGATGACGATTGGTATGCACGATCCATGGCAATTAATAGCTTAATTCACTATATAACCATTGAAAAAATAAATAGAGGCGAAATACCAATCAAGAATCGCGTGCATCTTTTAATGCACCTTGTCTCATTACTGTTCAACACTCCTTTTAACCAGATAGAATCAGCTATTGAAAAGGCTGAAAAGATTATAAGTAAAAATAGTCTGCAACTATACGGCGTAAATCTTAAATTATAAAATCAAGTTAAGTATAGTTACTATATATCGAACACAGTGATACAATGATATTCTTGTTGCTTATTCTTGATCATAAAGTGTAATTACATTAATTCTTCTTTGATTATTTAAGATTGGTATTTATTTTCATTTATCGTAATCTTTTTGATAGTCCATCCAAGGGCCATCCGCGACCCTGCATATACTGCTATAATCACACACATTATCTTTGAAATCATTGCCGCTACTATGGAAATGTTATCAATCCCGGATAACTTGAAAAAGAAGCTATAACATATTCCAAAACATAATCCAATAATCAGCATTATCAAAAAAATCAAAAATCCATTAATTGGTTTATCTTTTTTCTGATGAACGGTAATGATACCCAAATAAAATCCTGAAATTGTATAAGAAATTGCAGCAAGAAAAGTAAAATTACACACAAACATAAACGTAATCGATAAATCTAATGCTACTGCATTGACAGGCACCATATTATTTATTTGTGGGAACAATTGAGTTAATTTCATTGCTTCATGATGAAATCCTCTATTACCTAAAGAATAATTTATTATTGATTGGAAAACAATATTAGGCAATACATAGGTCCCCCAGAAGTATCCAGTAGCTGATGAATTTTTTAATTTAGATTTCCCATTAACAAAACTTATAATATCTTTCTCTATATATCGCTTTGTTAATAAATAATGTGGTACTATATAAAGCATTGATAATACGATAGTAACAACAGCATTGGGTTTCCATTTAAAACCGTAAATAATAGCACCAACAATAAGAGTGCAAACTATTGCAACTGTAGCAGACAGGGGAATTGTTCTTATCCATGGATTAACAAGAATAGAGGAAGTTTCGTTAGAAGATATATCAGAAAGTTGTACTTTCCCTTCAACAAACTCTTTTCTCACATTAAATAGTATACCAGCAGGCTGAAAGGTTATAAATGCTAAATATACAGTCATAATAAATCCAAAAGCAGTAAACAAAGAGTAGCCTTTACCCATTACGTTAAATACTAGAATGCCACCAAGAATAATAAGTAAAGAAATAACAACAAATGATGCTATTACCTGTATTATAAAAGTTTGCTTAATATTAAACTTTTTAGATTTAGTAGACATAAAACTTCCTATTATTTTATTTATATTTAACAGCTAAAATTAATCACATATCTATTCAAATAACACCATATTATTTCCTTAATTGAAACAGAACATCAATTAAAACTTATATTTATTATTCATAATCTGGTTATATATTGATTCAGTTAATGGCACATAACTGTCCTTTTCTGGTAAAAGAACATATAAATCGTTCTTTATATTAACAGGATTATACCCTTCATTTTTTAATTTAGTCTTTTTAATCTTGTGCGTAGCTGTTCGTTCAAAATCATCAACAAAGCGAATAAACAGTGGTATTGCATATTTAGGGAGTACTGATCGTAAATGTTTTACCAATGCTTTAAGATCAATATTTTTATCTTTTATTATCGCTGCCATTCCGGCTTTACCATCACCTGAAGGCATACTGACACCATAAACTGCTGATGACTGAATACCGGGAAACAAGTCAAGAGCCTTTTCAACTTCCATAGCAGCTACATTTTCACCTTTCCATCTGAAAGTATCACCTGAGCGATCAACAAACTGTAATTGACCATAGCCCATGTTTCTGAGTATATCACCGGTATTAAACCACGTATCCCCTTTTTTAAACGCATCTCGTACAATTTTTTCTTCTGTTTTCTTTTTATCAGTGTAACCTGCAAAAGGTGTTTTTTTTGATATTTGCATGATAAGCAATCCAATTTCACCATATCTAACCTTAATTGCATTGCCATTAGCATCACGTTCAATACAGTCATTTACAACATCATACTTCACAAGTGCCCATGGTGTAAGGCACATACCAACGCAATATTCAAAATTCATAATATTAGTAAATACACCCACTCCTTCGGCAGCTCCATAAAATTCAAAAATCTTTTTAATGCCATAACGTTTTTTAAAACTCTTCCATATATCAGATCTAAGTCCATTCCCAATGACATATTTTAATGTTGTTTGATCCTGTCCAGGAATATCTGGTTGTGCCATCAGATACCTGCATACTTCTCCTATATAGACAAAATGTGTTGCACCAAATATTTTTACATCATTAACAAAACTGCTCGCAGAAAATTTCCTTCTGATTGCGATAGCAGCACCACCATATACAGCAGGTGGCCATGCAATATTAATGGCATTGGTGTGAAAAAATGGTAGAGGAACATAAACAGTGTGTTTTTGAGTAATGGGCGTAACAATTCTGCCCCACCAAAATGTCCCGGACAATAAGCGTATATTTGTAATTACTGCTGCTTTAGGAAGCCCACCGGTTGTACCAGAAGTATAGATATATGCAACAGGATCATGAACAGTAATCTGCCTGGTATCCGGAAGATTTGTTTCAGGCATTTTTGATAGTAGCTCTGTGATGTCATTTTTGTCTTTCAATTGATTAGTTAACGAATCGCGAATAAAACAAAGATATGAATTTTCAATATCAACTTTGGATTCTACTTCCTTAAAAAAACTATAACATTCCTCTCCAATTACAACAACTTTTCCTTTGTTTAAGTTAAAGCTGTGAATAAGGGAATCCCCTCTTTGATTGACATTTATTAAAGAACAAACTGCTCCAATTTTTGTACAGCCACAATATAATACCAGTAATTCCGGTCTGGTATCGATACATAAAGTGACAGTATCTCCTTTAACAATATTTTTTGATTTTAAAAAATGAGCGAATTTATTTGCCTTTTCATTCAACTCTTTATATGTAAGCGTTCCCTCATGTGACTTTATTGCTATATTATTGGGATATTTTTCTGCAGTTTTTTCAAGAAGAAGTCCCCACGATATATTTTTTTTTCCGCTTATCATGTTTAAACCTTTTATTCCATGATACAAAATATACGGTATACGTATCGTGAAAGGAATAAACTTTGTAATAAACTCTGTAAAAGTTATTGTGCGTTGATCTTGCATCACAGATTTTTCTTCCATTTGAATGACCTCCTATATGGTGAACAATAGTTTGTATTTGTTCATACAGAAAAACAGAAAAAATAATTAACTACAATACTATTCCACACAAAACTTGTTTAACAAACTAATACTAATGTAATACTGTAATATAATTTGTCAATATAATTTTAGAACATGTTCTATTTTATTATTGACATAAATTTATCGATTAAATCATTTGATAGGGTATCTTTAATTAAGTGTAATTAAGTTCATTTTTTTAAAAGTCCATAACCTTTAAATTGCCATTTCACAGTTAAATCAACTATTACTATTGAAGGAGAATTGAGTATGGGAACAAAATTTTACAGCGAAGAAAATCTTAAATTTTTATTACAAGAAGTTCATGACATTGATGAAATTTTTTCTTGCGATACTTTCAGTGATTACAACGTTGAAAGCATGAACATCATTTTAGATACAGCAAAAAACATAGCTTCGGGCATGATGTATCCATATTTTTCCGAAATGGATAAAAACCCTCCGGAATACACAGGTTCCACCATCAAAGTTCATCCTTCAGTAAAACCCTTTTTGGAAAAGTTTGCAGAGGGTGGCTGGATTAATGCATCGTTTCCTTCAGACATTGGGGGACAACAAATGCCTTTTATCCTTTTTAATGCCTGTATGTTCATCTTTGCCTCCGCAAATTATTCAATGAGTGTTTATCCCGGTCTTACATCAGGAGCACTCGCACTCATTTATCAATTTGCAACAAAGGAACTTTACCAGATTTTTGCACCGCCCATGATAGCCGGTAAATGGCAGGGCACAATGGCTTTAACCGAACCAGAGGCAGGAAGCTCATTAAGCGATGTAAAAACCATGGCAATACCTACTGATAAAGGATACTATCTCATAAAAGGCCAGAAAACATTTATATCTGCTGGTGATCATGATGCTGTTGAAAATATTGTTCATCTGATGCTTGCACGTATTAAGGATGCGCCACAAGGAGTAAAGGGTTTATCACTTTTCATTGTTCCAAAATATAGACCGGATGAAAACGGAAAACTTATTTTCAATGATGTCAACTGTGCGGGGTGTTATCATAAAATGGGATATAAGGGAGCCCCTATCGCACAGCTAAGTATGGGCGAAGCGGATGATTGCCGTGGATACCTTGTTGGCGAACCCAATAAAGGGCTTAGCTATATGTTTCATATGATGAATGAAGCTAGAATTAATGTGGGTTTAGGAGCTGCTGCCATAGCCGGAGCTGCCTACCAGACATCGCTGGAATATGCAAAGGAACGCCGTCAGGGACGTAAAATTACTGAAAAGAATCCTTCTGTTCCTCAAATACCCATCATACACCATGCAGACGTTAAGAGGATGCTTTTAAAGCAAAAAGCTATCGTAGAGGGTTCACTTTCATTAATAATACAAACAGGTAAACTGGTGGATCTCATCAATACCAGTGCTGGCGAAGAAAAAGAAAAGTATGAACTTTTTTTAGATATGCTCACACCCATAGTTAAAACCTATCCTGCAGAGATGGGCGTCGTTTCTACAAGTTTAGCTATTCAGTGTATGGGTGGCTATGGTTATTCAAGCGAGTTTCCTGTAGAACAATACATGCGCGACTCACGCATACACCCCATCCATGAGGGCACAACAGGCATACAGGGAATGGACCTTCTTGGCCGCAAAGTCACGATGAAAAACGGTGCTACCGCTAAAGTATATATGACTGAAATTTACAAAACTATCGCTTCAGCAAAACAATACCCTTCGCTTATCAGCTATGCTGAAGATTTGGATAAAGCTGCAGCTTTATGGCAGGAGGTAACCGGCTTTCTCATTCAATTTGCGGTTAAAGGTGATATTGAACGTTTTCTTGCCGACGCTACTCTTTTTCTTGAATTTAGCGGTCTCATTTGCATAGCATGGCAATGGTTATTACAGGGAATAGCTGTGCAACATAGTATTAACAACAGTTCAGGAAGCTACAGTAAGGATTTTCTTGAAGGAAAGATGCAAACACTTGCATATTTCTTCCGTTATGAACTTACTGGTATCTACGCTTTAGAAAAAATCATACGTGGCTCTGATGGACTTACTGTATCCATGCAAGAAAATTATTTTGAAGATTAATTATACCTTGCATTACAATTAGTAGGCGATAGTTACTATCTATTTATTATCTGCCTTTAAAAACAGGCTCACGCTTTTGAGCAAAAGCCATAAATCCTTCTGCTGCATCTTCTGTTTTTGCCAGCATAGCTGAGCATTGCCGATCTACTTTTAAACCCTCATCAATACCTTTCTCTATACCAGTTATCATACCCTTCAGGATACAGCTTACCGCTAATGGTGCACGTCTTGCAAGAGAATCAGCAAAATTTTGTACTTCTTCCATAAAGTGTTCATGTGGGAACACTCGATCAACAAGACCAATTGATAATGCTTCTTGAGGAGTTAATCGTTTGCTAAAAAGTATACAATCAAGTGCTTTGCTACGTCCTAACAGGCGGGTCATACGTTGAATACCTCCCCAACCAGGAGTAATACCTAAATTTACTTCCGGGCAACCAATGAATGCTTTTGGCATATCTGTCATCAATCTAAAATGGCATGCTAACGCTAATTCACAACCGCCACCCAATGCATAGCCATTTATAGCTGCTATTACCGGCTTTGGATATCGATCAATATAATTAAAAAGTTCAATTGCATCAGGACCTTTATCCAGATTTGCTACATCAGTTACATCCATACCTGCGCTAAAACCCTTATCGCCTGCACCGGTTATTATCAGAACTCTAATAGTATTGTCATCTTCTAATTCCTTTACTATAGCATACAACTCTTCTCTGACATGAATATTGATAGAATTTGCAGGAGGACGGTTAAGTATTATAGTTGCAACATAATTGTTTTTCTTTAGTAAAACATTTGTATCCATTAAAATTACCTCCGTTTATAATTAATTTTTTAATATAATGGGAAAGTCTATACTTCCCAATTATATTGATAATCACTTAAAATGGTAGAAATTGTCAAGAATATAATAGAACATGTTCTATTATATTGTGATATTTTTATATTTATTTCAAATACCATTATGTATTGGATATAATCATGCTTAACTAAAATATATATAATGACCCATCCAATATAATGTAATTAATCAATATTTAATTATTTACAATTATACTTTTTGCTTGAAATGTGCTATATACTCAATAACAGAGTATATATAAACTATTATGAAAATTTTGTAAATGATGCAAGTTCAATAATTTTATTACAGTTTAGTACTAACACACTGATATTTTAAACATGAAATTATATTTCTACTTTTTTTAGAGGAATAGTGATGATAAAAAAGTTTTTAAAAAAAATATTGTTATACCAAATAATTGTTTTACCAGGCTTAACAGTTTTTACTATTTTTTTTATCTATGCCATTGTTTTTAATATGTCATTTTCATATATGGGCAATACCAGCAAAAATGTTGTAGATATCATTATTTCGCAATATATATTGTTAATCATCATATCGTTTATAAAAATTTTAGCAGCATATTTATGTATTGGATTATCTTTAAGTATATTTTTTTACTATGGAATAACAGCATTAACATCACTGTTTAACGCATCACTCGGCAATATTTCAAAAAGTTTTTTAACTGCGGCATTGACATTTATTATTGCATTTTTGCAATTATGCAAAAGCATTGTCATGTATCCGCAATTATATCTGGATACCATCTTCAATAAAAATATAATCTACAAAAATTTTCAAATACTTTTAACCAATAACTTTTCTCCTGATTTTTTTATGGCGTTGCAATGCAGTATTGTTGTGCCATTCATTGCTGCTTTTGTATTCGTTGTGTATAGACAATTATTTAATCATATGAAAATATATTTTCAGCAGATGGCATCGTTACGCAATAAAAAAAAGCAAATGATTGTTGCATGTGTGATAGTTACTATTGTAACAATATCTTTATTACCAATAACTATCGCCCATAATAAAACCACCACCAAACCAAACATTATTATTTTAGCCAGCGATGCATTGCGCCCCGACCATTTTAGCGGGTATGGTTATTATCGTAAAACAACACCCACTATCGACACGCTAATACAACAGGGAGCAAATTTTCACAATGTTTACACTGTTGTACCGCGTACATTCCCGGCATGGGTTAGTATTATAACATCACAGCTACCCATGAAACATCATATTAGCCACATGTTTCCAATGGCGGTTACCCGAAAACAAAATTTTATAACATTGCCAAAAATATTGTCACACCATGGTTACTATACATCGGTGGTTGGCGACTTTGCTGCTGATATTTTCCCGCGTATTGATTTGGGCTACGAAACAGTGAAAGCACCAACATTTAATATGCGTGTTATGATACAACAGATCATCTTAAAAAATCATACGTTCCTTTTGCCATTTTTAACCAATAAAGCTGGTTTTTATTGTTTTCCAGAGATAAAAGAATTTGCCGAATTTGCTGACCCCGAATTTGTTGTTCAGGATATAAAAACTGAAATAAGTAAAAGTATAAAAACAAAAAAGCCATTTTTTATAACATCATTTTTTTCAATATCGCATTTTCCCTACCCTGCATGCTATCCCTACTATAATTTATTTACCGACAGGCACTATAGTGGTCCATTTAAATATTCTAAAAACAGGGTTGTGTCACTTAATTCCGAAGGTGAAGCACATGAATACTCTCCTTCTGAGAACGAAGTTGAATATATTAGAGCATTATATGATGGTTGTGTCTATGCGTTTGATGAAGCTGTTGGAAAGGTTATACAGTATTGTAAAGATAAAAATATATATGACAACACCATCATCATAATCCTTTCGGATCATGGTGAAAATCTTTACGAATATGACTACGGCATGGGACATGGTGAACATCTGCGTGGTAAGTATAGCATGGTAATCCCCTGTATCTTTGCAGGTCCGGGTATACCATACCAACATCACCGTGCTGTACGAAGTGCTATAGATATAGCACCCACTATCCTTGATCTACTGGGTATTCAAAAACCAGAATCATTTGATGGCACATCCCTTTTAGAAAAACACAAACGCAATTTTGATGCATACTGTGAAACAGGTATATGGTTTGATAATACCGGTAACTTCTTTTTTCAGAAAAAGCGTATAATGTACCCGGATATTACCGGTATCTCAACAATTGATTTTCACTACCATGACGAGATTACCATTACTCCATATTATGAATATTGTATTACTATTGCAAAGCATCGATGCATAATTGCAAACAATTATAAATTGATATATATGCCAACCCATTATGGCATTGAATATGAACTGTATGATTTATCAAATGATAGTGATGAACGAAATAATATTTTTACAACTTCACTACAATCTGAAATGTTGAAAAAAAAGTTCTTTTCATTATTTAAGGATGACAAAACCTTTACACTATATAATGAATATCTTTTACCTGTTATTGATAAGCCTATTTTCTAAGAATGAAATGATGCATTGCGATACTATTTTCAAAAGATTGTGAAACCACCTTATCAATAGTTTTCCTGGATTAAAAGAATAGTTTGCAAAGATAGCAGCAATACCATACAATTTATTTTGCCACTACCTCGGCCTGTACATTTGTTAAAACATCACTCCCATTTTGATTAATAACTTTTATTTCCACTGTTCCAGAGTCCCCACGCACTTCTGTTACCAATCCTTCTATGGTTATGATATCACCCATTTTTACCGGTAACGAAAATCGGCATTTTAATTTTTTTAATCTGCCAGGGTCACCAATCCATGTGGTAACTGCATCAGCAGTAAAACCCAGAGTGCACAGCCCCTGCAATATTGCACCACCCAACCCAACCATTTTCCCAAATTCAGCGTCAATATGTATTGGATTAAAATCTCCTGATGCACCAGCATAGTAAATAGCTCGGTATTTATCAATCTCCTGTTGTACTTTAAAAGAGTCTCCAGCATCTATATTGTTTTTTTCATACATTGTTTTCATCCTTATTTCCTCACTACAAAAGTATATATTCCTTTACATACATCCTGATTGTACTGATTTTTTGTCATGATTTCAATTGTCACTACGTCTAACTTTTCTTTATTTTCAATACCAATAATCCTGGCATTGGAATATAAAATATCACCAGCTTTTACCATGGTATAAAATTCAAATTCCTGCTCACCATGCACAAGCATAGCTATGTTTAAACTAAGCTCATTATCCATAAATATTGGTTCTATCAGTTTTGCTCCAAACACTACAGCAAACGTTGGTGGTGCTACTATCGTTTTGTATTTAGATTGTAAAGCAAATTCGTCATTGAAATAATAAGGATTGTTACTCTTTATTGCTTGTGCAAACTCTTTTATTTTTTCTTTACCCACTTCATATATCACTGTTGGCCATGTTTTACCAATAAACTTTTTATCAACAGTCATAGATATCTCCTCCATTAGCTTCCATATTTTTGTAAAATATCTCGTGCTATGAGTATCCTCTGTATCTCAGAAGTACCTTCACCAATTTCACCCAATTTTGCATCCCGGTATAACCGTTCCACAGGGAATTCCTTAATATAGCCATACCCACCATGAACTTGCAGTGCCCAGCTTGCTATTTGTGTTGCTGCTTCACTGGCAAACAGTTTTGCACATGAAGCCAATACTGCTGCCTCAGGATCATTCATTTGCTTGGCCCAGGCAGCTTTATATATCAGTAATCGAGATAAATCAGTTAATATCATCATGTCCGCCAGTTTAAATGATATTTCCTGATAACGGTTTATTGGTTTACCAAATGCTTTTCGCACAGATGCATACTTTACCGCCTCATCCATACAGGCAACAGCCACTCCAAGAGAAACTGTCGCCATACCTATTCTTCCATATTCAAGAGTTTGCATAGCCTGAATAAATCCTTTACCCAATTCACCGAGGACAGCGTCATCCGAAACTTCACAATCCTCTAAAAATATCTCAGATGTCGGCGAACCTCTATACCCTAATTTGTCAAATGGCTTTCCAATAGAAAATCCCGGTGTATGCGTATCAACCAAAAAAGCAGTAACCCCCGCACCAGGACCGGCTTCTTTATCATTATAAGCCATTATAAGACATACATCAGCAATGGGGGCATTGGTTATAAATGTTTTAGTACCATTTAAAATCCATTTAGCACCTTTCCTTTTTGCCGTTGTAGCTATAGCTGTTGCATCTGAACCGGCTTGCGG
>JAKPOE010000165.1 GCA_029548025.1 Spirochaetota bacterium | reverse complement strand
TTTTAGAAGCAAATGTAGCGCTTGTTCAGGCTAAAACATTGTATATTCAGTCATTATATGATTATAAGGTATCACAGGCCGAATTGAATAAGGCAACTGGTATTGATTATTTTACTATTGAATAATTTCAAGAAAATTTCGATAAGTGTTAAACGAGCTACGGAGGTTTTATAATGAAAAAAGGCATGACAAAAACAATTTTAACTATTGTTGCTATTATAATTGCACTCATTGCATCCTACAGATTGGTCATGTTTGTAGTTAATGTAATAAATCCCCCAAAAAAGGTGGAAGAGGAGCATGTTGTTGCTGTTAAGGCTACAAAAGCTGTTCGTATGGATATCACAAAAACCCTTGATTTAAGCGGTGATATTGTTGGCAAAGAGGTTGTTCATGTCTTCCCACAGGTGCCTGGCAAGGTTATGGAGATTCTGGTAAAAGAAGGACAGCATGTTAAAAAAGGCCAGGTTATATTTAAGATAGACAGGGATATCATCGGGATGGAATTCATGCCGGCAGTGGTAGAGTCGCCATTAACAGGCTATGTTGGAACTGTCATGGTGGACAGAGGCATGTCGGTTACTACACAAACTCCACTTGCACAGGTGGTAACCATGCATCAGGTTGAAGCAGTAGCACAGCTTATTGAGGAGCAGATTAACATGGTGCAACTTGGTATGAAGGCCAAGGTACGTGTTGACGCGTTCCCCAACACCTCTTTTATGGGAACGGTGTACCGAAAAACTGCAGTGCTTGATGCAGCAAGTAGAACGCAGGAGGTGCGTATACTTATTGATAATCCCCAGTTAAAACTGAGACATGGCATGTTTGCTAATATTCAGATAATACTTGGCTTTGTTAAAAAGGCTGTCGTTATTCCGTCTGACAGCATTATGCGCGATGCTGATGGCAATTACCATGTGTTTAAGGTAATCGACAACAAAGCATTTAAACAATCCATAACACCTGGCTATGTACGCCATAACATAACAGAGGTAGTATCAGGGATAAACGATGGGGATGTTGTGATAACATTAGGGAAAGAAAATGTTAAGCACGGTATTAAACTGCTGGTATATATGGAAGAGATTAACTATTAAACGATAGCAACATTATAAGGAGTTTTATGGTATGAAAATTACAGATATTTCTGTTAATAGACCAGTATCAGTCAGCATACTGTACATTGGTATTATTATACTCTCAGTTGTGAGTTATTACTTTATTGAACTGGACTTTTTCCCCGATGTTGAATTCCCCATTGCTGTAGTGTACGTTGAATACAAAAATGTTGGACCAAAGGAGATAGAGAACTCGGTAACCAAACCTCTTGAAGAGGCAGTTGGGGCGGTTAATAATGTTGATTATGTTACTTCCATTTCCAAAGAAGGCATGTCCGCAATCACCATTAAGTTCCAGTGGGGCACCGATATGGCAGAGGCAGTAGCCGATATCCGCGAGCGTATCGACATGGTACGAAGTAGACTGCCTGAGGATATTGAAAACCCGGTGACCGTAAAGTTTGATATATCCATGCTTCCCATTATGGGACTGGCAATAACCGGAGAACGTGAGCGGTCATATATCAAGAAATATGCTGAAGATAATATCAAAAATCTTATAGAGCAAACCGAAGGTGTTGCTTCGGCACAGGTTGTAGGAGGCGAGGACCTTGAAGCCAAGGTTGAGCTTATCAAGAGCAGAATGGATGCCTATAGACTGTCGATTGACCAGATTATACAGACACTTGCTCTTGAAAATCAAAATATAGCCGGGGGCGACATCAAAACCGCATATACAAAATATACCTTCCGTACTGAGGGTGAATTCAAGTCCCTTGATGATATGCGCAACATTGTCGTTGCAGTGCGCAATAATACACCGGTCTATTTACGTGATATTGCTCGTGTTTCATTTGAACCTGGCGAGGTAAAGGATATTGTACACATCAATGGTGAAAATGGTACTGTCATGCTTATCCAGAAACAGTCGGGTAAAAACACTGTTTTGACTGTTCGAAATGTTTACAAAAAGCTGGAATCAATAAAGCCTACACTACCTGCAGGCTTTAATATACGCCCCATCTTTGATCAGGGTGAGATGATACAGTTCTCAATACAAAACCTTTTAAATAACCTTATTCAAGGAAGTATTATAGCTATTGCTGTTGTTATGATTATATTGCGCAATGTCAGGGCATCACTTTTAGTAGGCTTATCAATACCTATATCTGTTATAACCTCATTTGTTTTGATGTATTTATTTGATCTATCCCTCAACATGATGTCGCTGGGTGGGTTGACAATTGGTGTTGGTATGGTTATTGACAATGCTATAGTTGTTACCGATAATATATTTCGATATCGTGAAAAAGGGGCGCGTCTTAATGAGGCATCAAAACTTGGAACGGATGAGATGGGCGGAGCAATCACCGCCTCTACCATTACCAACCTGGTGGTATTTGTGCCATTTATGTTCAGCGCGGGATTAGCTGCACAATTGTTTACCGATATGGCATTGACCATTACATTCTCAATGATGAGTTCATTGTTTGTTGCGTTAACCCTTATCCCCATGGTCATTGCAAAGTTTGTACCTACAACGGAGCATCACTATACCGGCAGATCAAATGTTCTACAGCCTCTCTTTGATAAAAGTGAACGGTTCTTCATTGATTTAGAGACCTTTTATGGCAAAGCAATAAACTGGGCGCTGGACAATAAAAAAAAGGTTATTGGCTTTGTTGGCATAACCTTTCTTATTGGTTTAATACTGATACCACTGTCCGGTATGGAGTTTATGCCTGAACGCGACGATTCCAGAATATCCATAATAGCAACCCTCCCTATAGGGACAAATCTTGATGAAACTACCAGAATCATGAAACTCATAGAAGAGCGCACATTGCCAATATTTAAAGAGGAAGAATTAAAGGTAGTTATGGTGAGAGCAGGATATGGCAAGGGAACCAATGCAGCATTTAACGATTTAACCGACTATAAAGCAAGAATCCAGATAGAATTAAAGATGCGAAAATACCGCGAACGATCAAAGGCTGAAATACGTGATATTTTGCGGAAGGCATTACAGGGTATCCCCGGGGTTACCTATAACTTTACCTATCAGAGCAAAGTAGCAAGTTCAATAGGGATGGGCTCTGAAGGAGCTACCATCTCCATTGAGGTATATGGCTATGACTTTGAACAATCCAATCAATATGTTCAGAATATTACAAACAATATTAAAAACATTCCAGGCATTAAAGATATCGATATATCCCGTGAAGAAGGTTTACCCGAAAAGGTAGTGGTGGTCAACAGGGAAAAAGCATCAAAGATGGGCATCAATGCGTATCAGGTTGCCAATCTTATCAAGAACAATGTTGCCGGGTATGTAGCCTCACGCTACCGTTTTGAGGGTGATGAGTATGACATCAATGTACGATTGCGCGAAGCCGATAGACAAACGGTTGAACAGATTAAGTCATTAGAGGTAGATACCCTGACCGGGAAGCGGGTAAAGCTGGGGAATGTTGTCGATATCATTGATAGAGCAGGCCCAACAGCTATAGACAGGAAGAATCATGAACGGGTGGTATACATTAACTGCAAGGCTGAAGGAAGAGCTCTCAGCGCTGTTGCTGCAGATATCAACGCAGAACTCACAAAAATACCAAAGCCACAAAATTTTTATGTATCAATTGGCGGATCGTATGAGGATATGCAGGATACATTTAATGATCTGCTTCTGGTATTAATTCTGGGCGGCATACTAACCTATGTTATTATGGCAGCACAGTTTGAATCATTAATCAGGCCATTTATCGTAATGTTTTCAGTTCCCACCTGTATGTTTGGTGTTTCATTATTTATGTTCTTAACAGGTTCACAGTTCAGTGTTGCTACACTTTTAGGCATCATTATGCTGGTAGGAATAGTGGTCAATAATGCGATAGTCCTTGTGGATTATACAGATATTTTAATACAGCGTGGATGGGGTTTGCGCGAAGCCCTGGTTGAAGCCGGTACAAAACGACTAAGGCCAATTATGATGACTACATTAACAACAGTACTTTCGCTTATCCCTATGGCATTCAGAGGCGGTGATGGGTCTGAAATGTCACAGCCAATAGGTAGAGCCGTTATGGGTGGTATGAGTACAGGGTTTATTTTTACACTGATATTTATTCCTGTAATATACATGATCGTTGAAAACAGGCGCGAACGTTACCAGGCAAAACATAAAGCAAAGGTTTAGGGGGATTACCATGTTGATGCTATTTATTGTATATCACAATGCTGTTGATGAAGAGATTGTTGAGATAACCAAAAAGTATGCAAAAGGTTATACAAAGTTTGTAGGTGTACTGGGCGAAGGGAATAAGGAGCCGCAATTAGGAACGCATATATGGGGAGGGCTCAACAACTGTTTGCTGGTAGCATTAGAAGATAATAAAATGAAAGATGCCATTGCATCCGATATAGCATCTTTAAAGGTTAAATTTAAAGGTGTTGGCGTTAGCATTTTTGTATTGCCGTTAAAAGAGATGCTTTAAATAGAGAGTGTTGTAAAGGGGATTGTCGGTTTACGGTCAATCCCCAGAGTTTTATATATCATATTTTGATCATCATCATCCTCAAAGCTTACAATATCAATACATTCAGCGTACTGTTCTTTTATCCATTGGCCATATATCCCTGCACAACCTTTTGCCACAACAGCCGGCACAGGATAGGCAAAGTGATACTGTGTAATTTCATCATAATTGCTGCGCAACAGTTTAATGATAGGGTTGATACAGCGGTAATGGTCTTTAGCTCTGAGATATGTTTTCAATGATTCAAATACCTGGAAGATACGCACAGGCAGCTTATCATAGGTATCCTGAAAATACATCATCCTGCAATAAAAGGTATTATGTGTTGCTGTAAATACTTTGCTGGCAATATCCTCATCGTTAAGAACTGCATCATACATAAGGACAATTGAGCAGAGCATTGTGTCCCATGGATACTGCTGGATTATTAATTCTACGGCATGTTCAATTTGCGGGTAACTATCGCATAGCAAATAAAAGGTAATATGACTTGTTTGCATATAATCAAATACTTCCATAGGGATGGAACGGCGCTTTGTAAGGTCAATGCAGGCTCCCGATACAAGCTCCCCCTGCTGAAAAATGAACGATGGCAGGTATGGGGTATCAAAGGTAAACCCTGTGGTGTCTTCAAAATAACATGTGATGGCTGTTATATCATGCTGCGTAAAATTGAACCCTTCAATGAGGTAATAAGGTGGCTTTTGCAAAAATGTTGCACCTGCAGCAATTCCCTCATCATACAGAGCGGTACCCGGCAGCACCATCAGTGGGTAAAGTTCCAGTTCATTCCCAAGCCCTGCATCAAGCAGAGTGTCCATTGTTGTATAAAATGATTCAGGGGTATCATAGGGAAGCCCGGGGATTATGCCAACCTGTAAATTGATGCCTGCATCTTTTAAATAGAATATCCCCTGTAGCTCTTTTTCCGGGTTTGTTTTTCTGCCAATCTTTTGTAAACATTTTTTATTTAATGTTTGAATGCCTACCTCAGCGCTACGGAAATTGGCTTTCTTTAAGGTCATAGCAATGTTGCTGGTAATGGTATCGGCCCTGAGCTCAGTATGCAGTGAGACAGAGCATCTGCTGGATATCAGTGTTTGCAGATAATCATTGAAGTGTGATGATTGATTAAATGTAGGGGCTAAAAGATACAGTTCCTGTATTTCATCACTCATACTTTTTTTGATAATATCGGCAAGCTTGTGCGGCGGTAAGGCTCTGACCCTGCTGGTATTTTTAGAATAGAGACAATAGGTGCATTTGAAAGGACACCCCCGAATAATTTCAACACTCAGGCTTTTATCATGCATTGGTGTGAGGTATCCAGATGTATAGGGTTCCACTATCTGTGACAGCGGAATAAAGGTGTCAGAGCCCTGAATAAAAACGGCGTTACCATTGACCATATGAATAAATTGTTTGCAGGTATTGTTATAGTAATGATTGAAAAAATATTCGCCTTCGCCAATGACAAATATATCTATGCACGGTTGGTGCTGTTTCAGGATATATGAGTTTACCTGTATTTCTGGACCACCAAAGAGTATTATGATATGTGATGCCATAGCCTTAATCGTTTTAGCAATTGCCAGTGAACGCTCTACATTCCACAAATAGCAAGTGAATGCAACATGCGTTGGCTCATTGTGCAAAATATGATTCACAATCATCGAATCAGAGCCATAGTTCTGGATGCTATACGGCAGTTGTAATCCTTTCATGGTACCACCAGAGGTTAGCTCACAGAAGGCGTGCAGGGTTGCAGCAGCATTGGGGATATTACCGGTAATGTACTGTAATCCATGATCAATCAGCGGAAGTTGTACAAATTGAATCTTCATTGAAATGGATCAATAAGGTGTAATGAAATCTTCAAGTAACTATCGCCTGCAATTCTTTATTACATAATTTATAAAACTATAAATGCATCCAATGCATCCGTTGAACATATACAACTATTATTATACGTTATTTGAAATCAATAATTTTATCAACAAATTAACCTGAATTTATCACTATTGGGTTTACCATGCTTTTTGATACAATGAAAGCCATTGCAACAATTTCAACACAATGTTTTTAATAGTTTCAATAAATAGAAGGATTAAATATAATTATTTGTTATATATTATAACAACATATTATATAAATAATATATTTTTTTATTTTAATATAAAAAAATATTTGACATAAAATGAATAGTAATTTCTTATCGTAAAAGTTTACTATTAGATAATAAAAAACTGCATCAATACATTATAGTTTATTTTGGCTACACTAACTGGTAATTGTAAGAGTAATTACTCTATCAGTAAAACGATTATGATGTAGCGGAATACCTTTGAAGGATATATTATTATCTTTTAAAAAAGAAAAACATTGGGTTGGGTGTAGCCAAAATTTTTGTTTTATTTTTTTTTGCACTACTCACCAGAAAAAACTTAATACCTTATCCCAACGGGATGGAATCATATAGTATCAGAGGTAAATGGTCCTCCATCCAATACAAAAAAACCATACTCGGCAAAAAGGTTGGGCATAATAGGTATTGTTACTGAATGAGAACGAATGGTTGAAAAATGCATTTCTTTTTTTATAGGATAACCAAACGCATTACAAAAATCTCTGAAGTCCTTAATTGTTAAAAGATGTATATTCGGTGTTTCATACCATTCATAGGGTAATAATTTATTTTTCGGCATTCGGCCATAGATTGAAATATACAACCTCAGGCTATAATGGGCAAAGTTAGGAAAACTGAAGATAGCATTTAATGATATACGAAGCGATTCGCGTATAACAATCTCTGGTTTTTTTGTACTTTGCAACGTCTGATTAACAATCACATAATCAAATGAATTGTCTTTATAATCGTTTAACCCTTCATCGATGTCGCCCTGATAACAGTACAATCCTTTTTCAACACATTGGCTTACACCTTCCGGTGAGATTTCAACACCAAATCCTTTAACTTTTCTTGTAGTTTGTAGCAACTTCAACAACTGACCATCACCACATCCTAAATCAAGCACCCGTGCACCATATGGAATCTCTTTTAGAATCAAATCATATGCAACCCTGTATTCCTTCATTACCGGTGAACCTTTTCAAACTCCCGTTTTAAAAAATTAGCTATATTATGCTCCAATTGTTCATGTGGCAGTAGAAATGTATCATGCCCTTTATCACTCTGTATTTCGGTAAAAATAACATTTTTGCTGTTCATACGCAACGCTCTAACAATCTCGCGCGATTGTGAAGTTGGGTATAACCAGTCAGAAGAAAAACTTATAACAAGGTAATTAGAATTTACATTAACAAAAGCATTAGCCAGATCACCATTAAAATCATTCTTCAAATCAAAATAATCAATAGCTTTTGTGATATACAGATATGAGTTAGCATCAAATCTCTGAACAAAATCATTCCCTTTATGGTGAAGGTATGACTCAACTTCAAACTCAAGATCCAGGTGAAATTTAAAAATATCTGAATGTTGCAATCTTCTGCCAAATTTTTCGTGCATCAGCTTCTCGCTCAGGTAGGTTATATGTCCAATCATACGCGCAAGTGATAGTCCATTCTTAGGATTTTCATTGTTATAATATTTACCATAATTCCAGTTGGGATCAAGCATAATTGCCTGTCTGCCAACTTCATTGAATGCTATTCCCTGTGCCGAAAGAGACGCTGCCGTTGCAATTGCTACTACAGACTGCACCATCTCAGGATATGATATTGACCATTGCAATGCCTGCATCCCACCCATTGAACCTCCAACAACTGATAAAAGCTTTTGTATCCCCAAAAATTTAATTAAATGATATTGCGCATTTACCATATCCTGAATAGTGACAATGGGAAAATCCAAACCATATTCTTTTCCCGTTTCAGGATTAATGGATGATGGACCGGTTGAACCGCTGCATCCGCCAATAACATTGGAACAAATAACAAAATAGTGTGATGTATCAAAAGTTTTACCGGGACCAATATAAATATCCCACCAACCCGGATATATATCTTTTTTTGAATGGTATCCTGCCGCATGTGCTGAACCTGAAAGGGCATGAAGTATTAATATGGCATTACTTTTGTCACTGTTAAGAGTACCGTATGTTTCATAGGCTAATGTTATTGGCCCAAGTTTTTTCCCTGAAACCAATAACAATTCATCAGGTGGCTCAGCAAAAGTGAAATAATTAGTAGTAACGATACCAGCCGAATTTCCAGGTATTATCTCCGCTTTCATCTAAGTAAATAATCAACTCCCCCTTAAAATAAAAAAACGCTTACCGGAAGATCGTGTAAGCGGATACTTATTGCTATCTCATCTCCCGGAATATCTTCCGCTGGAATTGGCACCGGCTTTTCGTTCCGGTTGCCGTGGTTTCACAGGGCCAGTCCCTCTACCACTCTTGATAAGATAGTACGATTACTATTCTTTATAATCGTGCTATATACAATGTATTACAACGATTAATACTATAAAAACTACAATTGATAATTAAATAAAAGTATAGCACATAAATGAAGCAGGGTAAATAATTTTTTTGTTGATAGTTTTGCATTAAAAACTTTGCAGGGCAGCATCTACGGAATTAAAAACTTTTATCATTGATGTTACTTTAGTAAGTTCCAGAACCTTTTGTACTTCCGGTGTTGGTGCTGCTAATCGTAACTGAGATTTCAAACTTTGATTAATATTTAAAAATATACCTATCCCCGAACTCGTTATCATTTTAACATCTGCAAGATCAACAACCAACCGTTTTATCCCTTTATTCACAATAGCTTGTTGCAATTTTTCTTTAAGGTCGGGAACATCAAGGGTATGAACCTCTTGCATATTAATCTTTACAACAAATGTACCATTCCCTTTATCTGCCAATTCAATCATACTGTCCACCTTTTACTTTTGTAGTATGAATTATTAAATTAATACTTAATAAACAGTAAATAATAGTACTATTTACATTTTCAAGTCAACAAAAAAATATTTAAAAAACTTTTTAGCTTGCCCTGAATAATCTTTGAACAGCCTTTACAATGATGCATGTTTATTTGTGCGATAGTTATTGTGGAATGTACCTGTTAGTCTTAAACAGTTGTTATATTATTACTTTTTTTTATCCTTATCTGATTTGGTGATATTTTATAAAACTGTGTAAAATGCCTGTAAAAAGTTGCTAAATTGGCATAACCTACATCTAAAGCAATTTCAATTATTTTCCTATCAGTATTTGACAATGTTTCCAATGCTTTCTTTAACCGTATATTTTTTATATATTCATTGATGGTAATTCCTTCATTGCTTTTAAAAATCTTGCAAAGATAATCAGGATTCATCTCACATTGGAGTGCTATTGTATATTTATCAATTGGGTGGGTGTAGTATTCATTAATATGTTCTTTAATTATCTGAACAATTTTAAAATGTTTTTCATACATACCACAATAATTTTCCTGCTGAATTGCAATAAAATCCATGTCTTTATAGACATATACCTTCAATGCTATGACACATACTAAAACAACATTGACAATGACAAGGATAGTCATACCCAATATTAAAACATGAAATAAAAATATTTTTGCTATACTTATCCACAAAAAAACAATTGTAATCACGATTATAAAAATAAATTTTTCCTTTTCTGCAAATGGTTGCACACAGCTTGTTGCAGGTTTAGGTTTCACTGATATAAATACTAAGGATACCATACAATCAACAGTGCTTATTATTAATTGCTCTTTTGGCGTCAAAAACACTATACTGACATAAACAAGAATACTTTTCCCAACAATACATTGCACTGCTCTATAGGATGAATCTGAATTATTTGATGCATCTGGTAACACCATGAAAACTGCACTAAAACAAAACATCAACAGACAAAATAAAAAGAACGCATATTGCAAACTAAACGCAAATACATTAAAAGGATAAATATACATTGCAGTCATTCCTGCATGGATTAAAAAATAAAAAAGAATTATTAAAAGTTCTTTATATTTTTTTATCCAGTAAATAATACCTACAACAATTGCACAAAAACATAATACAGTAAATACTATAACGGGTAAATAAAAATAAATCAGTATATCTTTTATACTCACAACAACCCTCCTCCAAAAAAATTACAATATCGTGGTCTATGCCATCCCTCAGTGTGTTTGTATCGGAGTGATGCATCTTCACATTGCATTTATCTATTCATAGTCATTGCACAACCTATTACATTTTGGCAAAAATATCTTTTCTCTATCAACATGATTGCCATGATAGTTTTTATCCTCGAAATAACATTACCCTATCGTTTATCATATTTGTATAACAACAGCTCAATGTTTCTTCCCCACCCAAAAGAGCATATGGCTCCTCCGAAAATAGAAGTATGTGCCAATGTCATCCCAGACTTTGTCCGGAATCTCTTTTTCCACATTCGTCATTCCGGGCTTGCCACGGAATTTAAATATGTAATCTTAGAGCCTGAAATGATACTGAAACCGGTTCAGAACATTATTCAGGATGACACACCCCACATTGTTATTCTGAGGAACGCAGCCCCGAAGAATCTATTCGTTTATAAAATGACGAGATTCTTCACTTCGTTCAGAATGACTATCGGTTTCGCCTCAGCATGACGATACTATGCAATTTTCATCCCCTACGGGTAGTCCATCGACAACTATCTCATAGAAGCACTCTATTGAACACTATATGTTGTATTCCACCTTGTGTGTATATTGTTATACCATATTCCTTTGCTATACTTTTTTATTATATTAATTCATTCTGTTATTTTCTTATTGACCATAAACAAACTGTACAATGTGTCAATCAATTATTTTATTTCATCGCATAGTTATAACAAATAGTTCTTTAAAAATATTGCAATGTTGGTAAAAAAATTATTGAAGAAAATACAATAATAGCGTAAGTGCAATGAAGTATTATTCAATTCCAGCAATAAATGAAAAAAGTTTACAATACCATAGGATAATCCACATGGAATTACACAAAAAAATCAATATCTTAATTATAAATTATGAATTCCCACCGTTAGGTGGTGGCGGGGGTGTTGCAACCTATGATTTAGCCTTAGAGTGGGTAAAAGTTGCCAATGTACATATCATAACTTCCTCTTTCAAAGGTTTACCCCCATATGAATATATCAATGGGATACATGTCCATAGAGTTAAGATTTTATTTAGAAAGTCTCGTGATGCAGCAACATTTATCTCGATGTTTAGCTATTTACCAGCAGGTTTTATCAGAGCACTGTCGCTCTTTAAGAAATACAAATTTGACATTATCAATACACATTTTGTTGTTCCATCAGGACCATTGGGATATGTGCTATCAAAGCTATTTAAAATCCCAAATGTCTTATCGCTTCATGGTGGTGATATTTATGACCCCAGTAAAAAATTTTCACCACATCGCAATCGTTTCTTCAAATTAATAGTCCAATATCTTCTTAACAAGGCTGATGCTATCATAGCACAATCCTCAAATACTCGAAACAACGCCTTCCACTACTATAAAATCAAAAAGGACATAGGCATAATACCTCTTGCTTTTCATCCTCCTGTTATACCAAAGAGCTCAAGGAAATTGTTAGGGCTGCATGAAAAAGATTTTATCTGTATAACAATTGGAAGGCTCATTAAACGAAAAGCAATTGATGTGTTGATTAAAGCAATAGCCCGGATTAATAATCAACATGTAAAATTGATTATCATGGGTGATGGACCCGAACGTGAGTATCTTGAACAACTGGTCCAAGAATTGGCACTTGAAAACATTGTTACATTTTTAGGGTTTGTATCTGATGATAAAAAATATGCATACTTATCAGTATCCGACCTTTTTGTTTTAACATCATTGCACGAGGGGTTTGGGATTGTTTTTATGGAAGCGATGTATTGTGGACTGCCAATTGTTACCACTAATTCCGGTGGGCAGGTTGATTTTTTAGAAAATGAACACAATGCCTTGCTGATTGATGTAGGCGACATACAAAAATGTGCAGAATGTATAATGCGATTTAAAAATGATAAAAAGCTCTATGCTCAATGTTCAAAAAATAATAAAGCCAGAATTACAGCTTATTATGCCGAAAATGTAGCCAAGCAATATATGGATATTTTTTATCAATTAGTGGATATGAATGAAAATTAAAACAGCACTTATTACCCGGAGTAAAGAACTGGTTTCAGAAGTACGACTGGTACAACCCCTGGATGCAAGCATTCACGGTTCAATTAATACTCTTAAAGATGAAGGATTTGATATAATACTTTTTGATAGTGAGCAGATCGACATAAGTGATGCACAATTTTATTTATCAAAAATACGAAAACGTTTTTCT
>JAKPOE010000229.1 GCA_029548025.1 Spirochaetota bacterium | reverse complement strand
AAAACAATATCAACTGAGCTTGTCAATTTTACACGGAAATATTTCAGCGAGCGGAATATTCCTGTGAAAGTTGAATTTTCATGGGGTGCAACTGAAGCAAAGGTAGTTGAAGGGCTTGTTGATGCAATAGTTGAGGTTACCGAAACCGGTTCAACAATTAAGGCACACGGGCTAAAAATCATCTATACATTGCTGGAAACCAATACCAAGCTTATTGCCAATAAAAAAAGTATGGCTAATCCGCAAAAACGCGCAAAGATAAAACAAATTGCTCTATTGCTAAAAGGTGCACTCAATGCCAGCAATCTTGTTGGTATTAAAATGAATGTACCCGAAGAGAAGCTTGATGTTGTTATAAAGCTTATTCCAAGCCTTACGTCTCCAACGGTATCTAAACTATATAATGCAACATGGTTTTCAGTTGAAAGCGTGATAAATGAATCGGTGGTCCGGGACCTTATCCCCAGGCTTATTAATGCCGGCGCTGATGGAATCATCGAATATCCGCTCAACAAGGTAGTATCGCAGGAGGATGTTTGTTTATAATAACCTGCGACATTTCAATGTTACAGGAATTTCATGGAGCAGGAATTCATACGTAAGGGCAGGCAGTTTGTTAAGTCATGTGCTGCAACATTGCCTCTACCCCGTTTCTATAGAGATAATTACCGGTATATATCTATAGCACAATGGATAGCAACCGCATCGTCGTTTGTGCGGTATTGCTCTCGTTGCATGTATAACAAAGGTACAGCATTGGGGCATAGCTTTTATCATGCAGAAAAAGTAGCTATTGAATCAGCAGCGATAGTTCTTAAAGAGAGGGGGGCCTCAGAACATTCGATACATTTAGCAGTATTGGCACTCATGGCAGGATATTTCCATGATTATTTCCGTGAGATGAGCGATCATCCTTCAAAAGCTGCAGAATATGTGCAAAATCATTTTTACCATTTTATTCCGGAAGATGATGTGCTGGCAATCTCATTTGCCATACAAAATCATGAAGCATTTAAAGAGCATCAACAGGTGGACAATGACGATTTAATGCTTTTGTCTAATGCACTGTATGATGCTGATAAATTTAGGTGGGGTCCGGATAATTTTTTATACACAATATGGGATATGGTAGCCACGTTGCATATTTCGCACAATGATATAGTAATGCATTTTTCAGAAGGGGTGGCACATATTGATACAATACGGCATACATTCAGATCAAAAACTGGCATACAGTATGGTCCAGAATTTATTGATCATGGGCTGGTCATTGCAAAACAATTAAAAAATTATTTAGAAGCAAAAGAGTAGTGAATGTTGTTGATAACGTATGCTGTGCTTATTGATGACTTATTGATGAATGATATACATCCTTACTATATACTTTGGTGATTATAATGGGCACAATTGCAGCTATGTTTTTTCTTTGACAGTAACTATCGAAAAGATACATCCTTTGTATTATAGTTTTGAAAACCACGCTTTATGCAATTATACAATAACAAAAGGTGTGCTTGAAACGCAGAAGTATATTAATAAAAAACTTGACAAAATACCATATTTTTCAGGGATACTTAAAGAAAGTAGTATATAATGTTTAATTCAGGTTTGCCCACGTAGCTCAGTCGGTAGAGCATTTGCATGGTAAGCAAAAGGTCACCAGTTCGATTCTGGTCGTGGGCTATTTTGTTATTTATTAAAAAATTTGTATTTTTTTTAATTTGAGCAATTAATTGCTTGACGCAATGTGCTATATTTATAGCGTGCTTTCATATCTTTAAAAAGCATACACATTTTCAGTAATTGTTAAACATTACATAACGCAAAAAAATACTATTACATTAACAGGATGTCATTATGCGTGAAGTGATATTATTATCATGTAAGGATTGTAAAAATCGCAACTATGCCACAAAGAAGGATAAGAAAAAGCAAACCGGAAAGCTTGAGGTGATGAAATATTGCAGGCATTGCAACAAGCATACATTGCATAAGGAAACGAAAGCATAAGGTGGGCGATAGTGTTTAATAAAACCATACAATTTGTTAAAGAATCACGTGATGAGCTTAAAAAAGTTTCCTGGCCTGAAAGGGATGAGGTTAGTGCATTGACCATGGTGGTTCTTATAACTGTTATAATTACTTCACTTTTTTTATGGCTTGTTGATGCTACCTTGATGAAAATTGTTTCCCTGGTGATGAAATAACTATGATAAAAGGTTGGTATGTAATACATACTTATTCGGGTCATGAGAATAAGGTTAAGCTGGCTTTAGAAAAGAAGGTGCAAAATCTGAATTTAGCTGATAAGATATTTCAGGTTAAGATTCCAACTGTTGAAGAACATTCAGTTAAAGATGGGAAGAAGGTTATAAAATCCAAAAAAATATTTCCGGGATATGTTCTTGTTGAAATGATTATTGATGATGAAACGTGGATGGCAATAAAAAACATTCCGGGAGTTACAAATTTTGTAGGTTCGTTTGGAAGTGAGAATCCAAGGCCATTATCTGAAAAAGAGGTTGACAACCTGTTCAATAAAATGGGTGAGGTTACCACTAAAGATAAGGTGTCGGTTGTTATGGATTTTTCGGTAGGAGAGCACGTAAAGGTTGTTGATGGTCCATTTAAAGAATTTACCGGTGTTATTGAAGAGGTATATCCAGAGAAGGGCAGGTTGCGCGTTAAGGTTGAAATATTTGGCAGGGGGACGCCTGTTGAATTGGACTTTGTGCAGGTAGGTAAGATATAATAATAGTTATATAAGGGTTGATGACAATGGCTCCAAAAAAGAAGAAAATAGTAACTCAGATTAAATTACAGATTCCTGGTGGACAGGCAAATCCTGCACCACCGGTAGGGCCTGCTCTGGGACAGCATGGGCTTAACATCATGGAATTTTGCAAGGCTTTTAACGATAGAACAAAGGATCAGCAGGGTACCATACTGCCGATAATTATTACTGTATATGAAGACAGAACATATACGTTCATTGTTAAAACACCGCCAGCAGCTGTATTGATTAAAAAGGCTCTTAAGTTGGAAAAAGGTTCTAGTGAACCTAATAAGAAGAAGGTTGGTACCATTACACAGTCTCAACTTGAAGAAATTGCTAAATTAAAAATGCCGGATCTCAATGCTAATGATGTTGAGGCAGCAAAGAAAATCATTGCTGGTACGGCGCGTTCAATGGGAGTTGAGGTAAGTGGATAACATAATTAATATAATTAATTAATAATGAATTATTTGGGGTTTTTTATGAAGCGAGGAAAAAAAATTACTGATGCAAAGGCTAAGGTTGATAAGACCAAATTATACCCGATTGATGAAGCATTGTCATTAATGAAAGAATTAGCCTTTGTAAAGTTTGATGAAACAGTTGAGGTTGCAATAAAAGTTATCCATAAAAGCTATCAAAATGTACGTGGTTCCGTGGTATTACCGCATGGCACTGGTAAAGAAATAAAAGTGCTTGTGATTTGCAAAGGTGATAAGCAAAAAGAAGCTTTAGAAGCAGGAGCTGATTTTGTAGGTGCAGAAGATGTTATCGAGAAGATAAAGAATGGGTGGCTTGATTTTGAGGCGGTTGTTGCAACCCCTGATATGATGAAAGAGGTAGGAAAGTTAGGCCCTATATTGGGTAAAAAAGGGCTTATGCCAAAACCTAAATCTGGCACCGTCACTGATGATGTAAAAACAGCCGTTAAAGAGCTTAAGGGTGGAAGGGTTGAATACAAGGCCGATAAGACCGGGGTTATCCATCTTGGTGTTGGTAAACTTTCATTTGAGCAACAAAAGCTTGCGGAAAACATTAAATCGTTCTATGGCCAGGTTGTTAAAGATAAACCCTCTGATGCAAAAGGAAACTATATTCGTTCTTTTCATATATGCTCAACAATGGGGCCAGGCATTAAAATCAATTACAAGGGGATAGAACGGTAATGGTTAAACAATATAAAATAGATTCTGTTAATGAATTAAAAGAAAAACTGAATTCAAAAAAGAATATTATATTAACACATTATTCCGGTATCAAGGTAAAAGATCTTTATCAATTGAGGAAGATTTTGCGGGATAAAGGTGCTGAGTATAAAGTAATTAAAAATAATTTATTCAGAAAAGCATTGAAGGATAGCGGATATCCCCCAATAGATACACATCTGACAGGTCCTATTGGTGTGGTGTTTGTTGATAAGGAATTGAGTGAAATAGCAAAGGTATTAAAGGATTTTCAGAAAGAGCAGGATAAATTTCAGTTTAGCGTAGCAATAATGGATAATGTTGTATATTCTCAAAAGGATGTACAACGAATTGCAGAATTACCCCCCAAAGAGGTGTTATTGTCGCAGGTAATGTCGCTTATCAATGGGCCTGCTACAGGGACAGCTATTGCAATAAATCAAGTTATGGCTTCCCTTGCCAGGGGTATTAAGCTTGTAGCACAGCAAAATGCTTAGCTTGTTATAGCATTTATATAATCAAGGGTACATAATACTTATCAGAATTGTAAACATTATGGAGTATTGGTTGCCCTTATAAGTTTTTACGACAAATGTTCGTATTAACTTCAGATTCACTAAGTATAAGGAGTGACATAATGGCAAAATTATCAGTACAGGAATTGTTGGAAGCAATTGGTAGTTTAACGCTTGTTGAAGCCGCAGAGCTTGTGAAAGCCATGGAAGAGAAGTTTGGCATTTCAGCAGCTGCACCAGTTGCTGTTGCAGCTGCATCTGGCGGGAGCGGAGCAGGTGCAGCAGAAGTTGAAGAGAAGACTGAATTTGATGTTATTCTCACAGGTTTTGGTGATAACAAGATTAACGTTATCAAGGAAGTGCGTGCCATTACCGGTTTAGGCTTAAAAGAAGCTAAAGATCTGGTAGAAGCTGGAGGCAAAGCGGTTAAGGAAAAGGTTTCTAAAGAAGAAGCCGAAAAGATTAAAAAGCAGCTTGTAGAAGCTGGAGCAACAGTAGAGGTTAAGTAACGTTTATTGACGCAAAAATATCTTGAAAAGATTA
>JAKPOE010000154.1 GCA_029548025.1 Spirochaetota bacterium | reverse complement strand
GTAAGTAAAAAAAATATTATTGACATTAATAATTTTATATTATACAAAACAAAGTAATTATCATGGATGGAGTACAAAAATAATTAACAGGAGGTTTTGATACATGAATGGCGATGTGCTAATTCAAAATATTATCAATCTTTTTGTAATGGCAATAATACTGGAAGCTGCCGTTATGGCAATATTTTCGATGTCAACATTTCGTGATATGAAAATGACACGCGCTATTGAAGCAAGTAGGGATGTAATAATTTTATTATCTGCTTTTTTCCTATGTTATAAAGTTGATGTATTACATGTTTTCAGGAAAACAGGGTTGAACATACCCGTGCTGTTTGATATAATTATCAGTACATTAGTGTTAACACGTATGACCAATTTTGTTCGACAGGTATTCAATCGGTTGCGGCAGGATTAAATGAAGAGTGTAAGCCGGGTCACGGCAACTTTATCATCTCTTACAATACCAAAACCTGTCGCTTCAAATTTTTAAATGGATAAAACTACTGGTTTAAAAAGATAAAACGCAAGTTTATTAATTAAAAACCATCACATCATCTATAAAGAGATGTAAAGACTTTTTGCAATGATTCCGAAGCGGGCTTTATAGCAATTACTGTTTAACTTTGTTCTCTACAGGATAGCTGGTATTCATCAACTCATTGTACTTGTCAATTATTGCAGATGTGATGAGGTCCCTTGCTTCCTGAGTAATGGGAAAGAACAGGTCAATATACTCACCATTTTTTCGCTTGTTAGACGGCATCCCTATAAAAATTCCCTTGTCACCTTTAACTATACGCAGATTTTTTACTACAAATTTGTCTAACAAAGTGATATTGGCAAACCCCAGAGTTTTCCCTAAATTATCCTTGGGAAATACCCTAACTTCGGTAATAATGTCATTCATGTGATCACCACCATACCGTATGTTTTGTTGATAGAGTATACACGTAAGGCTTATAATAAGTCAAGCAAAATAATTTTTTAAAAAACAATTGGGCGATAGTTACTGTTAATTGATATCATAGTTTAAAAGAAACATTTATGCGTTTCGTAAAAAGCAAGTACCATGTGAAATAGCACAAGAATGTGTCACTTATGGGTAGTTGGTACTTTTGATTAGTATTGTATCTGTAAAACAACCACTTTTTATCTAAAAAATAATTGCAATTGTTAATTTAATCAAATTTAAATAGTATGTAAAAAACGATTCACATATTTCTAAATAATTGCTTTTTAATTGATCTAAATAACCATGATCTTTCTGGCAAATTGAAGATAATAAAAAATGACAGATTAATTGTATCAATCATGGAGGGAGTAATTTCGCTGTTGTTAAATGCTCACAAGTGTTCAATATTCAGTTTGGTGATGTCATGGTATTTTATGAAAACCTAATCAATCATGGTTACCTTTATTGAAAAAACATTGTAGCAATATTGATTTAGTGATAACAGGTGAACATCCAAAATATAGTTATGAAATAATCATTTATGCAAGAAGGATGGCATCGTTAAGCATTTCTTCATGATACTTCTTCTCGTCGGGTTTTGCTACTATAATATCAACAGCAATCTTCAAGCAATCTGAAAAGTAGTTATAGTATGGCTTAATCCTTTCCAATGGATTATCTATTTTGGTTTGCGCTACTATGAATATATCAATATCACTTATACCTGTGGCTTCGCCCTTAGCAAATGAACCAAATAGCCAGATTTCAATAATTTCGGGGAACTTTTGTTTTGCCTGTACAGCAACAATTTTTAATGTATTAATAACGTCTTCATTGTTTACCCAGCATGCTT
>JAKPOE010000138.1 GCA_029548025.1 Spirochaetota bacterium | reverse complement strand
AATTGTTACAATAATATCGGGATCAAGTGTTTCATCTACAGGTATGAATCCATTTACATTGTTCAATGTGTAATAACCATTGTTTTCAACGGCAAACATGAGCTTTTTACTGATAAATCTGTAGATAATTTTATTGCTGTTAAGGTAAAAATGCTGTTCGGCAACCTGTTGCAATGTTGTAATGTTATATTTAAAATAATGTCCACTGAAATTGATTTTATATGGTTCTATATCTTTGCCAATGATTATTGGATGGGGGTGGTTATCATCCTGGGAGGGCGCAATATGGTGATTGTTATTCCCGGTTACAATCCCTAAAAAAAATTTAGCTTTTTCCTTCAATGTAAAGTAATTCAGTGATTCGATGTGTTCAAGTATTGACACAGCTTTTCTGGAATAGTTAATGGAAAATATATGTTCATGAGCAATACAATACGTATGTTGGGGTATCATCTGGGATATAGAATCTAATATGTTTGAATTTTTTATATTAATAACATTTTTTAACCGTTTCTTTGAATTTGATTCTTTTTGTGCTGTAATTGATATGGCAGGAGCATACACTCCTTTGAAACAATCACCCCATAATACAATTTCTTTTATAATTGCATTATTAAGTATAAGTTCTCTTGAATTTTTATGAGCTTTAATATTTAGATAAGCTTCAGGAATTAAAAATGATAAAACCCCTGATTCGTTCAATAAAAATAAAGCACGCTCTATAAAAAGGGTAAAACTGTTTACACCGCTTTGTGCTGAATAGTAATTGTTCTTAAATATATTTTTTTGTGTCTGGGTAAAATGAGCACCCCATGGTGGATTGCCTATGATGATGTCATATTTTTCATTATGATGCGGTACAGTAAATATAGTGCCCAGATCAAGGATATCACGCTGTACAATATTGGTTTTCTGCCCGCTAATTTTTTTCATATTCCATTGTGCGATAGAACATGCTACTGGATCTATATCATAACCAAACAGATTGTTGCTACATATTAAATGAGATGCTTCCTTTTCATTTATACCAAATTGTTTGTATCGTTCCAGTAACAGTTTATAGGTGAACGTAAGGAATTGGCCTGAACCACAGGCTGGATCTAAAATTTTTATGGTGAAGAGGTTTTCATGATAGTGCAATGTATGATCAACAATATATTGCACTATTGCTGATGGTGTAAAGTATTGCCCTTTCTTTTTTTTGTCAGTATTATTTTTAATACTTTGATATATATATCCAATAATATCGCCTGATGTTATTATGTCCCATTGTCGTATCAGCTTTAGCAGATCATGTGCTGCACATAAACCGTTTTCAGAAAGATTAGCAAGATTGGTTGGTGATTCTATCCCATCAGATAAAAAGAATTGAATTAATGAAGTAATTATTTCATCGCTAATATAGGATAAAGAAGGATATATATCTTTTTTTAGTTGCTCTAAGCAATAATCGATATAATGTGTGTTGTGTGTTATGTAAGTATCAATTTTTTGATGCATAGGAACTATCGGTCATATTAATTTTATTTTCATAAAAAACGCTTATATTTACATATCGAATACTTGTGATAAAACGATTAGCATTTGTGAGGGTTCAATGCATGAATTATCTATCATGTCCAATGTGCTTGACATTGTGGTGCAGCATGCACAGCAGAATGGGGCG
>JAKPOE010000122.1 GCA_029548025.1 Spirochaetota bacterium | reverse complement strand
TTCGAATTTTTTTAAGCTTTCTTTAAGAAAAAAAATACCATAAGGTTAAAAAGAACACGTCAGCTTCTATCGTTAAGCAATAGGTACATATAGTGAAACACTATCGTACTGTCAAGCTTTTTTGTAAAAAAAAATCTTTTTTGAAGGAATTTTTTTAAATCATAATTTTCTATTAACGTAACGAGATGTGACCATAAATAAAAAAACAATAGCACTGTCAATAATAATTATAAAATATTATCAAATAATTATGCGTATTCCTCATTTTTACTTCTTGATTTTCCTCCATGGTTTTGAGTTATGGCGATACAAAGGATATACTTTAATACTATTTCAGACAACTATCTTTGTTGACATTATGCAACGGCCCCATCAACTTTTGAATAATCGAGACTATCGCAAATATATAATTTTTTTGAAATGTAATTGAAAACTATTACAATTGTTGTCAGATAGTTATTATTTTAATGAAGTGAGTTGATATGATAAGCTTTGATTTACAATGTGCCAATGGACACTTGTTTGAAGGATATTTTAAGGATTATGATGCGTTTGACAAACAATTGAATGCTGGTCTTGTGGAATGTCCTTTATGCAATTCGCGTGAAATTAAAAGACTTTTCACCGGATGTTCCATACAAACAAAAAATTCATTTTCAGATAAAAAACAGCCATCTTTTTTTGAGATGATACGGATGGTCGAATCATACATAAAACAACATTTTGAAAATGTTGGTAATGAGTTCCCCGAGATTGCCCGTGCCATATACTATGGCATTGAAGAGGAACGAAACATTTATGGAACTGCATCCCGTGAAGATATGGAAGAGCTCCTTGACGAAGGAATACCAATCCTGCCTGTGCCAAAAATTGACGATGTAGAACAATGAAGGGTTGCTATCGCCTGCTATTAATAAGCGATAGCACACATAAAACTATATAGACAACTGAAACAACAATATTACAGTAATATCCATATGCCAGCTCATATGGTCGCGCTTTTGTGATACAATTGCCAATAGGGAGATAGATTATCCATGCACAGTAATACAGTATTATGAGTAGTCGTGCCAGTAAAATCCAGAATTTTTGCCATAGAGCAGAAACAACCATGATAATGATAATCCCGATAAAGTATATGGCAAGCGGATTATTGACATAATACCAGCTTTCAAAGATATAAAAACGCGCTATAGGCAAAACGGGGATAACCAGAGAAACAATTGATACTATAATAATACATTTTTCAAAAATTTCAAGCTCGCGGAAGATACCAATGCAATATTCATACAATCGCAGAAGAAGATCAGCAACCCGATTAATAAACTGAACACAATATGAAAGTATTTTTGCAAAAAAATCTATTACCGCATCCATCATATTTCTCCTCTTGCAATTCTGGTAGTTGTACTACCAAATGTTAGTATCCATAAAAAAATACAATGATATTTCATTATCTACCGGATGGCCTTTCATTTTTTAAAAGTTCTGCAAACAATTCATCAATTCATAACGATACTATCCGCAACAATGAAACGGATTTATACGAAATATTTCCATTGGAAACGCATAGTTATTATAAGCATACTTTCATAAAAATTGCTCTATGATAAGGTTATGAAAATATTTTTTGTCTTCACCAGGAGCTGTGGCACCATGATGAAATCCTTTTATACCCATACCTGCCACTAAAAAATCTATTGACGAAAAACATGATTTACCCTTCCATGATTAATATACTATATATTCTTTTGGGGCTGTAGCTCAGCTGGGAGAGCGCTAGAATCGCACTCTAGAGGCCGAGGGTTCGACTCCCTTCAGCTCCACAGGCATAGTATAAATATTTTTTGTCCTTTCATTGCGCTTCATGCATGCACAGCTCAATACATACTCAAACAACATCTCATACTGCAACCGTGTTGTGTGCCTCTACCAAAATTTATTTAACAGGGTTAATGGTAAAAAGATCGTGCTTATTATTGACATTGATGGTAAAAAAAGTATTGGCATTAATATCGGTATAATAGGATGGCATCACATCCATAACGGGACTAATCAATGCTGTCATCCGGTGTGTGTTTTCATCCATATACGATGCACATACAGTAATGCTATCGATACTATAATCCTGCCTTTTGATCAAATTCCTGAAAACAGTATTATCAAAGCCGCTTAATGATATGGTCTTCTTTTTCTTCACTCTGTTCACTACATTTGAACCCTGCGTTTTATCATCAACTATCCCCCTATTAACTTTACCCCATCGCCATGTATCAATATATGGTCCAATAGTATAGTTAAAATAATTTAAAGAATGCAAAAACGCCCTGTCAAAGATAAGGTCACGTGATTCCAGTTTTCCCACAGTAGCAGTATCATCAAAATAGGGTGATTTATCCTCCTGAAAAATCCTTAAAAATTCTGGTTCAAAGATCATATAATACTGCAACATATCACCTACAGTATACGGGAGTTCATCGGTAAATGTTTCTTTAACAAGCGATGTTATGATGGCATTATACAATGTAGGCGCTACATAGTCTTTGTCCATGGTAAAATTCCACTCCTGAAAATAAATGTTTGCCAATTTAGCCGATGTAATGGGCATTTTTCCCAGAAGATTGTTCATTATAGACAGGTATTGCTGTGCAGCAGGATATTTAATATCAGTAAGCAATGATGCAACATCATTATTCCGGTAGATAGCAACCTGTGACATGGCATCCTGTATAGTTTTTAATCGCATCAGATTATTAAATGCCATCATTTTCTGGACAGCAAATGATGGATTCTCTATCATTTCACTGCCTGCTACAAGCATATCCATCTGTTGAACATCAAAAAGGTTGGCTACCGTTTTTGCAATCAGCGCTTTTTGTGGTGTTGCAAGCACAGGGCTATCATTATCTGTTATGGTATTGCCTGCGATTATCTGAAAAGAGGTCACCCCATCCTGAACTACAAAAATTCTTGGTTGACCCTTATAGTCTTTTACAGTATTGATATAATCATTGCAGGACGTCGCAAATGGTGCATCAAGCATTGCATTAAAATATCCCTTCTCTGGACTTATATAGGCAAGTGCAATAACGGTATCTTTTACTGATTCTTCAAATGCATCCGATATAACCGCGCCAGTATCAGTAAATCGTGACACATAGTTTAATGATTGTTCTTTCAAAAACTCTTTATAGCCTGTTGCACTTTGATAATAAACAATGGTATTGTTTGTTCGCGTGGGGTGCTTGCAAAAAATCTGTGTATCAGCCATCACAGAAAATGATGCAAAGCGCACAGCATCCGTTTCCCCTGCAATAATATATGGCAATCCTGCAAAGGTATAACCCTGAATTGTATTTTTTTCAATTTGTATAATAACCGGATAGATTAAGGGGTATATAGAAATGCTGTGTTCATAGCTCAAACATAGTGTAGCATTATCAGTATCCATGACACGCGCTGGTAATGCAATAGCAAATCCCCTGTCATACGAACCATACAGCCCAAAAAGTGAGGCAAGTGCATTTCGTAGTTTTTTTATCTGTCTGATTATTGTATCATCATCAGGGGAATAACTGCGAGCAATTTTTTTATTGTGAATTTCACGACTCATCAATGGATAGTCACCATCATGAACGGGGAAAAACAGCTCGGTATTTGTTAAAAATGCATTGGCAAATTCAAGGAACAGGGATATGCGCACAACATCCGCAACCTCCCATGGTTGTGATGCATTCCCAACTGCCCATTTTTCTTTATAGGTGTTGATGCCATCGACATACCGTTGTAAATAATTTTTATAGGTGGGCGATAGTTCCCTGGTAATTGTTGCAGCTTTTTTATGCAACCCCACCGCCAGAACAAGCTTATCGATTGCCTCATAATGAGAAATACCGTTATGGACAGATGTGCCATGTGCCATAATCCGTAAAAACTCAATCTGCCTTAATCTATCACGTGCATGAGCAAAGCCCAATCCAAAGAAGGCATCATCGCGAGTTTTTGCTTGAATAAACGGATATTCTTTATCTAAACGATAGATGCATACAGGATCGCTTATTGGTGCTGTAATGGTATCCCTGTGCGATTGTGAGAAAAAAAATCTATATATGCCAGAACAGAGCACTATAACAATAACTATCAAACAGATGCTCATTGTTAATGTTTTCCTTTTCATGGTTAACAATCCATGCTTAAAATTCAAATGCAAGTGCTCCTAATCTGTTTTCTACTTCCTGTAAAATCCTTTGCTCATCCTTCTCATCCTTTGCCTCAAATGTTGCCGAAAACCGCACAAAATGGCCGGCATCATCCCATGGCACTGACGATATCAGGCACTCTTTAATCAAATATTGTGAAAAAGCTTCAGCATTGTCAAAAACAATTCCATTTTTTGTTCGTCCGGGAACCTCAACATAAAGATAAAAGGTGCCGCCCGGCATGTGCGCGTCAAACCCTAATCGCTGTAATGTTCTGGCAAGCGATACTAATCGGCGTTTATATTTTGCTTTAATTTTTTCAGTAAGTTCAGGATGTTCCAGCGCTGTTATAGATGCCTTTTGAATTGCCTTAAATTGACCCGAATCATAATTATCTTTGACAGTAGCAAATGCTTTTACCACAAGACTGTTGCCAGCAACAAATGCCATACGCCATCCCGTCATATTAAATGCTTTTGAAAGCGAATGTATTTCAACTCCCACCTCTTTTGCACCGGGAATGTGTAAAAATGACAGCGGTTTGCCATCATAGGTTAACGCTGCATAGGCAGCATCCTGCACTACCACAATACTATTTTTTAATGCAAATTCTATAACCTCTTTATAAAAATCTTCTGTTGCCACAGCACCGGTTGGATTGTTAGGATAATTAATAACAATGACTCTGGCTCTCTTTACAATATTGTCAGGTATAGCATAGATATCCGGTAAAAAATTATTCTGCTTGAGCAATGGCAGAGCATACACCTCGCCGCCGTACCACTGTGCATGTGTTCCAAAAACAGGATAGCCGGGTACCGTCATAAGACATACATCACCAGGATTAATAAAAGCAGAGGGCAACATGGCAAGTGCTGATTTTGAACCAATAGCATGATTGACCTCGGTTTCCGG
>JAKPOE010000222.1 GCA_029548025.1 Spirochaetota bacterium | reverse complement strand
CAGCAATTAAAACAGGCATACATCATGCTTCGCAAACCCCACATCTTTGCTGGCTATAACCGTTATGATGAGGTTGGTGCAGGCATTGAGTATATATTAAAAGATTTTGATTTGCGAGTTGCTGAAAAAAAAGATTTTGATGTCAACGATACAATGTATCTTGAGCTTTTACTTGAGCGCAGAAAACAGGGCAGTGATTTATCAATAAAAACAATGGTGTTTTTTGTTTTGCTTTCACTACTCGGGTCGATAGCTCTTGTCATTGAGAAGACTTCAAAAAATAGGATGAAGGAAAGATAAGGATTTAACTCCCTGATAACAAACCCTGTATGATTAAATCAACCGCCTCATCCTCAGAAAGTCCACGGGCCATGAGCGTTTGCAACTGTTTATCATCAACACTGCCAATGGCAGCCTCGTGGGTAACATGTGCCTTAGGATGATATACCTCAACAACCGGAATAGCTTTAGCAGTTGCCCTATCCTGTATAATCTCTTTACAGTCAACATGCCCGCGCGCGTACGCTGCGTGTGCAGTTAAAGTATTGTACACAGTAGCCTGTGCAGTATCACGAACGGCAATGCGGGTGGTAAGTACACCGACAGCACCTTCACCGTTAAGATGTCCTGTTTCGCGGATGGTGATTGCATCATCCTGTATGCCGTTTACCTTTGCATTCATCTCTAAATGGCTATGCTCATAGCAGGTGGTTTCGTAATCAATATCAATAATGCCGGCTTTACCCCTCAACAATTCAAAGTCGGTTTTAAATGTAGCATTTTTTTCAACAGTAACTATCGCATGCGGAAGCACGGTAATAAAACCGCTGGCTGCATGGACATGCCTTTCAAGATACGAGTAGCTGGCACCTTCCTTAATGGTGATAACAGCCTCCATCTTGTGGGTTATATTTTTTGCATTGGGGAATGTACAGTGGGCAAGTATGGAAACACTGGCATGCTCTTCAATGGTAACGTCCATAATAATTTCCTGCAGTCCATCTTCAGGCAGCATGCCAAAACAAAGGTGTACCGGCTTTTGTATTATATGCCCCGCCAGCACCCTCATTGTTACCCTCACGCCGTTTTGTGTTTCAGCCGGCTCAACAACAAGCCCTTCAACAAGGTGTGAAGCAACAACCATATTGCTATTGATAACCAGATGCGCAATATCAGGGTCATTGAGTGCAGCGTCGGTTAATCCCATGGTTTTGTATAAGGTTTGTGCAACTGCTCGTCTATCATCCATTAGCGTGCTTCTCCAGAAATAGGTATATTTTTATGATCGCAGGGGATGCATTTGTTTTCAAAATATCCTGAAATTTTATCAATGCCACCTTTATCGATGATATTGCCATGGCACATCAAAAATGCATGTTCTGCTTTTTGCAAAACGGCCATACTATGGGTGATAGTTATTATGGTAGAGCCTCGTTGCTTTAAAATTGCCATTGCATCGAATATCCGCTCCAGTGCTTCAACATCAATTCCTGAGTCAGGCTCGTCCAGCAAAACAACCTCCGGCTGCATCACAAGCAGTGACGCCAGCTCTATGCGTTTGCGCTCACCACCGCTTAGTGTTTTGTCACATGCTCGCGGCAGATATTCCTGAGCTGGCAAACCAATAACATCCATTGCTTCTTCTATTGATAATCCATTATCCTTTTTTGAAGCCTGTAAATACTGATAAACGGTTAATCCTTCAAAGCGTGCCGGTTCCTGCCATGCAAGGCTTATGCCAAGGCGTGCCCGCTGGTATACCGATAGTTCATTGATTGGTTTATTTTTAAAATACAATGTGCCGCTGATGGTGCGATAATCGTTAAGCCCCATTATGACATAGGATAGCGTTGATTTACCGGCGCCATTAGGACCAACAATGGCATGGATATATCCTTCCCAGAAATCTACCGAAATGCTGTCTAATATTGGTTTATTGTTTAAGCTCAAAGATACATTTTCAAGTTTAAGAATTGCCATTGCGATAGCTCCTTAAAAATAGAATTATGCGCCAATGTCATTCCGGGCTTGCCCCGGAATCCCGATAATTTTCAGATATCCTGAATCAGGGTTCATGATGACTGCCGAAAAATATTTTCATGACATCCGGATAGCAACAAGCCAGCCATCGCAAACTCCTTACACTTCACTTCACTTCACTTCACTTCAATAAAATATACCAGCATTTACAGTAACTATCGAACAAAAGCCGTCAGGATACTATTTTTTATATGATACCCTTATTATTTCACAGCTTGTGTACAGTGTTATACAGTAACTATCGAACATTATACAATAATAAAAATTAGTTATTTTATAGTAAGGAGGTATATTTTTAGCGGGTCGATTATACGGCATAATGTCCCGGTACGTATTGTTCTGGTGGATGATTGTTATAGGTATCAGCAATAAATTTGTATATTCTAAACAAAAGTACTTGATTAATTTTTTAACTATAGTTTTGTAGTAACATAGTCATCACCAACCTTATGAGCAATGGTTATCCCGATGAGATTGGCTGAGCCTTCAATAGAGCATGTTCAAAGTAAGATTCCCACCGATTTAGAGCATCTGCGCAAGCTTTTTATAATGCCCGACTCGCCCGATAGATTTATGCAATTTGGCTATGAGCTTCTTGATTTGATTCATTCCTTTTTTAAGGAAAAGGGGGGCATCCACAGCGAAATTTCATTACCCCAGTTAGCCTGTTTGTTTAATGCTATCGATATCCCTAAAGAGCCAAAACTGTTGAAAGATATACTGGCAGAGGTAAAGCAAAAGGTCATTAAACATTCGGTGAAGGTTGGCAACCCTTATTATATAGGGCACATGACCAGTGCTATTCCTTATTTTATGATTTTACTTGAGATGATCATTGCAGCATTAAATCAAAACCAGGTAAAAATTGAAACAGCAAAGGCATCAACATTTGTGGAACGTGAATTTATTTCATGGATTCACCGGCTTATTTTCTGCAAATCAGCTTCATTTTATAAACGAAATATTCAAAATCACAGAATTGCGCTGGGAAATGTTACTCTTGACGGTACATTGGCCAATCTTACCGCTATGCTGGTTGCACGTAATAAAGCGTTTCCGGCAGATGAGCGTTTTCCCGGTATACGCAAAGCTGGTGTGGCTGAAACTTTTCGCTACTATGCCATTCATAAAGCTGTGTTCATTGTTTCGCAGCGCGGACATTACTCAATAGATAAAGTTGCCCGCATCACAGGGATAGGGGACAATAATGTTATAAAAATTCCTGTCGATAGTAACAATAAAATTGATATTAATGCACTAAAAAAAGTATTAAAAGAGATATCCGAATATAATAGCAGCCATCATGATACAATAAAAGTCATATCGTTGATTGGTATTGCTGGAACTACCGAAACAGGCAACATTGATGATCTTATGGCCTTACGGAAGATTGCCGATGAATACAACATATTTTTTCATGTTGATGCTGCGTGGGGAGGGTCAGTATTACTGGTAAACAAGTATCGCGATCTTTTCAGGGGTATAGAAAAAGCCGATTCGGTAACATTTGATGCTCACAAGTTGTTATATTCGCCATTGTCCATGGGATTGATATTGTTTAAAAATCCCTATGATCTTCTAAATATCATGCATACATCAGATTATATCATACGTCCCGATTCTGTTGATCAGGGGAGGTTTACTGTAGAGGGATCACGCCCATTTTCATGTTTAAAGCCATGGGTTACCTTAAAGATATTTGGAACCACAGGTTTTGAGGTGTTGTTTGATCATGCCTTTATGCTTACCAGTACGTTGAAAGATATCATCAATAAACATGAAAATTTTGAATTGCTCAACAGCCCTGAATTATTTATCACCAATTACCGATTTGTTCCTGAAGGTGTTCAAAGCAAAATTAACAGAATTTATGAACAATTGAGCAATGCCGACCAGCAAAAAGCAACACGGTTACAAAAGCGTTTAAAGAAACTCAACGATGGTATCAATGAAATGAATATTGAACTGCATAGAGCAATACGCCAGGAAGATAATAGCTTTGTTTCCCGCACCATGCTGGAGTCAACACGCTATAGAGGGCAAAAGATTGTTGTACTGCGAGCTATTACCATAAATCCGCTTACAACGCCGGCAATATTACAGGAAATTATTGACGAGCACAATAAGCTTGGGTTAACAATATATCATGATTTTAAAAACAGGTTGTTCCACATTTAATTGTATTTTCTGGATGCTTCTTTTTATTTTCCACTTTTGCTTTTGTTTGCAGGGTAATGCGTGTGAAGCTTTTGCTTTACACAATGGGGTTATTTATCTTGATAGCAATACTTCGCTTCCTGTTAATGGAACAGTGCTGGATTTTACGGCAATAAACAATAGAGCAATTTTGTATGTGGCAAGAAGTGAAAAAGAAGTTACCGCTGGTGCATATCTTCTTGATGAAAAAAAATCTATTGTATGTGTTGTAGCCAGCATCAACGAATCATCAGAGGTAAAGCGTATAGCATTTGACCCACCGGTAGTGTATATCAGCATTCATGATTCTACAAACTGCTATCTTTATCGCGCCGATGTTAACATCGGTATTGTACAGCAAAAAGAAGCTATTACCGATTTTGTGCTGCTGGACGGCGGATTGGCGGTGCTTACAAACGATAATTATCTTGAATATAATGATGGTAAGCTGCCGCTTTACTTTTTGTCAAGACCATATTTTAAAAGGGCGATAGATAGCCGCATTGTGCTGGTTGCCGATACTGATGCAACCGAGGTAATTGATGTTGTTGCCCAAAAGCCTGTATACAGGTATGCCAGCAATGTGCAGTATGTCAGCAGTGAAGACCATACTGTTGAGATAGCACTCTACGATATGCCATCAGAAGAAAAGGCTGGCAGAGTGTTTTATAAAATAATGTGCGATGGCGTGGACTATACCAGGACTGAGCCCGGATTATCTATTAACAGCACAGCAATTGATTTAAATTTGACTGCATGTCAGTACCATGAAATAATTATTGAACGCTGGCGTCTTGATGAAACTGAGAATAAATACATACGTGACAATAACATACGCCAGCCGAAACCTCTTACAGTATATGTGTATCCCGGCAGGGTTATTGTATTTACAATGATATTCAATGGTACAGAATATCAGGTTCATTCTCATTTTAAAGTAGAGTCACAAAAGTAGAAAGCAATAAAAAAAGCAGGCTTTTATAGCCTGCTTTTTTTATTGTGGAAGAATTGCTAAAAATTAATGCTATTTAAATTCATTTATCTTTTCACTTTTCTTTTCATCCTGAGATACTATCTCACGTAAATGCTTGTACTGGGGCGACTCAATACCGTATTGTAATTCGGCAGCTTTGAGCATATATATATTCTTCTTTTGCTTATATTGCAACTGCTCCTGCTCTGTACCCTGTTTGTATTTTACCAGAACACTTTCCATGTATCCATAACAGCTTGCAAGATACTTATATGCCCATACATCGTTTTTAGTTTGGTCGTTAATAGCAATGTAGCGCTCCAGGATAGGGATACATGGTTTTAAATTGTAAAGATCATATTGCGTGGATACATATGCCTTATATAATCCAATCTGGAAATTAACAAATTTTGGGTCTTTCCTTACTTCCTCAAAGGTTATTTCATCCATATGGTTGATAGCGCGTGTAAAGTAGGTTATTGCTTTGCTCTTTGCTTCAAACTTCATCATTGATATCTGACGCTTTTCCTGTTCGCGCCTGTCTATTTCCTGCCAGTACCACTGCTCATTGAGGTTTTTATTCTTTTGATTTGTTTCTACTAATTTATTAACCTCATTTTCCATGTCTTCAAGTATATCTATACCCGTTGAATATTCATCTATTGCAAGTTTAAGAAGATTATCAGAATATTCCTTGCTGAGTTTTTCAAGCTCTTCTATCGCTTTTATATAGGGTTTAAAATCTTTGATGCGCCAGCCGGTAACTTCTTCTTTTATGCCTTCTTTTTGTGGTTCTTTTGGTGCAGCTTGTTGTTGTGCAATGACGATACCTGAAACCGCTGCAAGAACAAAGACAGTGATGGTGACAGTAAATAAAAATCGTATTGATTTCATAGTGGATACCCTCTTATGATAAGATGCACGTTATGCTTACATTATGCTATTACACTTTTTTATCGGTTATGGTATATCAAAAATTTAAATATTTTTCAATAAAAAAAGGAATAGACATTTGCTATAGATCATTATATATTTGGTTCAGTATATTTGATAATAACATTGTGTAATTATAGTGCAGTTGCTGATGGCCGCGTATAGCCATTGGTGGTTTAACAGGATCACCAAACGCGGGTTGAAGCTGTAGCGTTATTGTCATTCTGAGGCAAAGCCGATAGCCATTCTGAGTGATAGCGAAGAATCTCCTTTATGAATGAATATATAATGAATAGATTCTTCGGTCGCTAACGCTTCCTCGGAATAACACAATATTCAATTTCAGGGGGGAATAATAAATATGAAAAAGCACATTGCAGCAAGTATTACTGTTTGTATGTTGATAGCTCCTGTTGCTTTTTCTCATGCACAAATGAAAAGTTCATTTAAAGCCAGTGTTGAGGCTCAGAAGCAGAGGGATGCGAAAAGTATTGCTGAGGTAAAACAGCAATTAGCCATAATTAAAAAAGATATAAAAGAGCGAAATCTTAAATTTAAAGTTGATATGACTGAAGCATTAAAGCGGCAGATAGATGAAATTACCGGAGCTATTCCACCTGAAGATCTTGAAAAAGAAGCTGAAATTCAGACTAATAGTGGATTACAGCTTTTCCTGGAATTTTTGCAACGTTTGTCTGAATCAAAGGCTAAGAAGCAAAAAGAGGCAACACTTCCACCTAAAAAAGAACCAGTAAAACCTGAAGAAGCAAAAAAAGAAGAGCCCAAAGCAGTTGAACCTGAAAAGCCGCGGGAAACACTCCCCGAGTCATTTATGCTTGCCGATCCATCAAAGCCAGCGCTCGACTGGTTTGCATTGGGGATGATGACACCAATAAAGGATCAGGGGCTTTGCGGCAGTTGCTGGTCATTTACCGCGATGGGTGTTGTGGAGGGGTGCTACAAGATAAAAGCAAAAGATGAAATTGATTTATCCGAGCAGTATTGCATTGATTGTGCTCGTGATAAATATGGCAGAGATGCCGGCAGTTGTAATGGCGGCTGGTATGGCAATGTTTTTGATTTTTTGATGAATAATTACCCTGTTGAAGAAAAGGTTGCTCCATACAGGGGGTATGAATATGGATGTACACCTAAAAAACAGTTTCCCATAAAAATGGTTGCATGGGGGTATGTGCGTGCGGATGCAGGTATTCCAACAGTAGAGCAGATGAAGAAGGCATTATGTACCTATGGGCCAATAGCAGCCACCGTTAAGGTTACTCCGGCATTTCAGGCATATGTTGGCGGTATATTTGATGAATTTACTCCGGTAAGCAGCGATAAAGATGTTAACCATGGCATTATCATAGTTGGATGGGATGATAGTAAACATGCATATCGCATTAAAAATTCATGGGGACAGCGCTGGGGTGAAAAGGGTTATATGTGGATTCAATATGGGTGTAATAATGTTGGTTATGGTGCAGCCTGGGTTGTACTGGATAAAGAATAATTTTATTTTTGGGGGACACTGCAATGGTTGTTAATATAAAGAAATCAGGATTACTATATGTTATTGTATTGATAATGGTTGCTGGTTGTACAAAAGATATGAAGGAACCATGCACAACGATAAATGCTGTACATTACAAAGGTGAGGAGATAGTTATTAACAATGGCGGCTGTATTTCATTTGAGCTGGAATCCCAGCTTAGCACCGGTCACCGATGGTTTTTTAAAATTGAGCAAAATGCTGTTGTGCTTGTCAATAGTGATTATAAGGTAGAAACAATGCAACAGCAAGTTGTTGGCGGTATAGATAAGGAGCTTTTTACCTTTAAGGCGGTTAAGCCGGGTACTGCTACGATAGTATTTGAGTACATAAGGGCATTTGATAAAAATAAAAAACCGGTCAAGAGCAAAGAATATAAGGTTACCATAGTTGAGTAATAGTATTGTTTGTTATTCTGAGGTGTAGCCAAAGAATCCAGACGTTGAAGAAAATAATAGGATCTTCAGCCACTGGCGCTCCTTCAGAATGACAGTATGTCATCACAGCAATAAACAGCCAGACAGTGGTGCAGAGTGTCTTTGGATGCTGGCGCATTATCGTAAAGAAATTTTTTAATATTTTTTCTTGTTAGTTTTTGTATTTTGTATACCATGCTTTTGAAAATTAAATAATACGATATCATAATAGATTATATACTGATTAAAAGCTGTCCGTTGTTATACTTATAAACTTTATACTATGACAATGTGGGTTAATGCAAAAATAATATGGTAAATCAAAGGTAACATTATAAAAAAATATTAATACTAATATTCTAATAAATTATATAAGGGGGTAAGTATGAAAAAACATACTATTGTAACAATGATAGCGTTATCTATTGTTCTCATGTTATTAGCCTGTGTTGGAACATCTGAAATAACAGAAAAACCAGCAGCTCCAGCATTTAAATACTATGGACTCGATGGATTATACCTGACAACCGATGAAAAGCAGATGAACGGAGTTGCAAAAGATCATGCAAAACTTAGAGTTGGGGAGTTTGTTGTTGTATATGCCCGAGGCATGAGCACTGTAGATACAGGTGCTCAATGGTTTAAGCTGCCATCAAGTGTTGCTGTTACATGGAAAGCTGATAGTGAATTGCAGGTTGCACCTGCATCAGGACATACAGTTACTGTGAGGGTGGTAAAACCTATTGCTGTTACCTCTTATGTTACAGCGGTAGCAACAGCAAAAAATGGGAAAAAGATAGAGGCACTTTTTACAGTAGAAGGGAAAAAGTAGAATATACAAATCATGGAAAACATTCCCCTCGTCTCAGTGGAAAAACAGGTAATAAAATCCATGTATGAGCTTAAAGAACATTCCATTGTATCACTGGCGTGAAAATAAGTGATAAACTTATGTATGCAGCTTAAAGAACATTCTATCATATCGCTGTCGGGAAAATAAGTAATTAACCTTTTTATACAGCGTTAAAAAAATGGCATCGTATTACTGTCGGGAAAACAGGTAATAAACCTATGTATTCAGCTTTAAAATAATTCATCGTATCACTGGTGAGAAAATAAGTAAAAAACCTTTTTACTCAGCTTTAAAAACAATTACCCGTCGCACCGGCGACGGGTAAAGTATACACTTTTTACTCAGCTTTTATCTCAATCTTTTTAGGTTTTGCTTCTTCACGCTTTGGTAATGTAACGGTAAGTACTCCATTCTCAAGTGAAGCACTTATTCCTTCAGGATTTATGGCATTAGATACAACAAACTTTCTGTAATAGTTGAATAGAGTATATTCACGATACGTCATGTTTTCATTGCTGGTGTACTGCTCATCAACTTTTCCGGTTATTTCAAGCTCGTTGTTGTTAAAGGTAATATTTACATTATCCTTTGTAACCCCGGGCATGTCGGCTTTCAATACATATTCATTATCGGTTTCATAGATATCAACCGGTGGTGTTATCACATAATCATGCTTTTTTACATTCTGTTCGGGCTTTTGTGCTAATTGAGTTGCCATACTGTTCACCTCCTTTATTACTTAATCATTATTTTACGGGGTTTTACCGCTTCGTGCTTGGACAGCTTGATTGTCAATATGCCATTGTTCAATGACGCATCTACCTTGTTAGGGTCAACCTGATAGGGCAGTTGTATGGACTTACGGAAAGTGCCAAACTCTCGCTCTTTGCGTAGATATGGCTGGTTGGCATAATCTTCCTTACAGGTCATTTCAATGGTAAGTGTATTATCTATTAGTTGAACATCTACATCCTCAGCCTTTACTCCCGGAGCTATCGCCCTGACAAGTATTTCATCGTCCTTTTCATAGATATTTACATAAGGAAAGTCCACACGCTGCCGTGAAAATGCAGCTTCATCAAAGAAGCGGTCAACCAGATTCCTTAATGCAAATACATCATCAAAAAGATCGTATGTTCCAAACATAGCCTGCCTCCTTATTTAACATTAATGGTTATTCGTTTTGGTTGCGAAACTTCCTTCTTTTCAAAGTCAATGGTTAATACACCGTTTTTAAATTTGGCTTTTGCGCTGTCAGCTTTTACCTCGCCAGGAAGAGTAATGCAGCGTTTGAATGAACCATATCGACTTTCAGAAAGAACATAACGCTTATTCTCTTCCTTACGCTCCTCTTTCTTCTCCCCGCTGATGGTAAGGATATTGTCTTCCAATGCAACGTTGATATCCTTTTCATCAATTCCCGGAATTTCTGCGCGCACATGGATAGACTTTTCATCTTCTTTAACATCTACCGTGGGTATCCATGCAGAATCAAAAAGATTAGCGGGTTCTAATGAAAAGAAGTTTTCAAAGGTTTTTTTGACATCACGCTCAAATTCTTCAAATGGATTGAGAGCGGTGTTATCTCGTTTTGTTAAACCCCATTTCATAGCACACCTCCTATGAACTTCAGGATTTGTTGTTAGCACTCTATATGAGTGAGTGCTAATTTCTGTATATAAATTAATACTGATTTGGAAAATCGTCAAGTGGGGTGTAAAAAAATATTTTCACTAAACGATAAAATATTGCCAGAAATCTATTACATTTTTCACCAATTTGCGTTAAAACACAGAGAATCATACCAGAGGTGGCATGATGACATAGTATAATAATCACTGAGGTATTGAACTAACACATTGAAAAAGATACTATTACAGCAGAACGGGTGCATATGTTATTACACCATGTATCTATACTAATGAATATTTATTCTACAAATAGTTGATGGTTAACTAATTTTTTTGTTGAAAAATTCTTATATATAGTATTGTCTTTATAAAGGATTTTCCTGGTATGAAAAATACCTGCATGTCACCATATAAAATAGTATAAGGAGGTTTGCACAATGCTGTTACCGTTATTTGACAAAGATTGTGAACATGCTGGATGGCTTGACCCCGGTAAATATATTTATGATGCAGATATGAATTTTATTGCATTTATTATTAATAGCAATGCATGGTCGGTTGAAACTGGCAATTGGCTGGGACCGGTGCAGGGGCTTTTATGCTACGATACAAACGGAAAACTCATGTTCTGGAATCCAAAAGAAAAAATAACTGGAACGGTTAACGCTCCCCGTCCAAGCCGACAGATTCTTGCCACCAAACCACAAACGCCAGCCAAACCGGCTGAACCTGCAAAACCGGCACCGCCAAAGTGTAATGCTAATGTATGGTCTGACTTATCACTTTGGGGCTGGCTTTCGCAGTAACACGCATAACATCTATTGTTTATTTTGTGTTGTGGGACGGAACTATAGCCTGTAAAAATTTTTACTGCATTGTGAAAAAAATTATTACAGGGACACTATATGTCCCACGTAATGAGTATAGTATATACTATAAATAATATGGGAGAAAGTTAAAAAATTCCGATCAATAACGCCTGATGAACATCATATATAATAAAGAGGAGGTTCTATGCGTTTTGTTGTTCATATGCATTTTGATAACGGTAATGATATCCTGTTGCCGCCATGGTACAGGATAGGCTTTGCATCAATGATTAAAGAAGCATTGCGGCAGGATGCAACCAGTAAAATGTATGAGCTCTATTACGGTAATGCCAAAAAAAACAGACCAAAGCCTTTTACCTTTGCAGTAAAGCTCAATGTTGCTGATGTTGAAAAAAGCAATGTTAACTATCTTAGACTTGGTAATCCGTTTATTAGTTTTTATATTTCAAGCAACGATTATGAATTTATAATGACTGTCTACAATGGATTATTAAAACTTAAACAGTATGCAATCTATAACAATACCATCATCATAGATAGGTTTAATCTTTTACCTGAAAAAACATTTCCAGAGTCAAAAGCAGTGTTTGATATTTTTTCGCCTATTGTGGTAAGAAAGGTTGATGAAAACAAAAAAGGAACAGGGTATGTCAATGTTAACGATAGTACCTATAAACAGATGCTTTTTTACAGCATAAGGAGTCAATGCAAATTTTTGGGCGATAGTTACCTGTTAAACGATGATGATGTAGCAATCAATACCAGCAGTGCATTTACCGTAAAGATACCGCATTATAACAAAAGAAACCCTGATAAACCCGAGGTTATAGCAGCAACCGATGGGTGCATTGCAATACAGGCACCAAACGAGGTGTTGCAGCTTATATACGATATAGGGCTGGGAGCACGAAGAAGCCAGGGATTTGGTATGCTGGAGGTAGCGGGATGAATGATGAATTGTACCAGAGTTTGAAAGAAATTTCCCATTTTATAAAAGAAAAATTTTTAGCACAAAAGGTGATTCTTTTTGGTTCTTACGCCTATGGCAATCCAACACCTGATAGTGATATAGACTTTTTTGTTATAATGGATACTGACAAAAGATTTCCTGAAGAAGCTGCAAATATTAGAATTGGAATAGATGAGGAATTCCATATAGCAAAACCAATAGATATCCTGGTAAGAACCCCTGGTTATGTTCAAAAAAGACTGGGTATGGGTGATTTTTTTATGAAGGATATTATTGAAAAAGGAATAGAGTTATGAAAGAAATAACGAAAGAGTGGGTAAATAAAGCCGAAAAAGATTTTGCTGTTGTTTTGAGACTGCTTGAAAATTCCGATCCAGTTTTTGATGCTGTATGTTTCCACTCCCAACAATGTGTTGAAAAATACCTTAAAGCAGTTTTACAGGAAAATGAAATCTATTGTGAAAAGACACATGATTTATGGCTGATTGCACAGAAATGTTTGCCTTTTATTTCTAAACTAAATACAATGAAATCAGATTTGATACGCCTTACCGCCTATGCCGTAGAAGTTAGATACCCAGGTTTTGAAGCCGATAAAGAAGCGGCGGAAAACTCGCTGGCTATATGTACAGAAGTACGAAAGCTTGTAAGGCAATATTTTGGGCTGGAGGTAGCGGGATGATGATCATTGATGAATTAGCAAATGTAATAAAAAAAGAATTTAGTGTACAAAAGATAATTCTTTTTGGTTCACATGCCTATGGGCAGCCTCACAAGGATAGCGATGTGGATATATGTGTTATTATGGAAACCAATTTACCATTTCCAGAGCAAGCAGCAATTATACGCCTGAAATTACGAGAAAAGATAAAAGAAAAGCCCCCTATAGACCTTATTGTAAGAACCCCTGATTCTATTAAAGAAGAACTAAAGAAAAACAATTTTTTTATACGGGATATTATTGAGAAAGGGAAACAATTGTGAAAGAAATAACAAAACAATGGATAAAAAAGGCTGAAGAAGATTATATAGTAACCAGCAGAGAGATAGAACTGGATAAACCGGTATGTAGTGCAGTATGTTTTCACTCTCAGCAAGCTGTAGAAAAATACATTAAAGCTGTTCTTCAGGAAAATGAAATATATTTTCCAAAAACCCATGATTTAGAAAAGTTAATGGATTTATGCAAAGAATATATTCCAGAGCTTGAACAATTAGCAGATGGATTACTATGGTTAACAAGCTATGCAGTAGAAGTAAGGTATCCTGGTATAACAGCCAGGAAAAAAGAAGCCATTAAATCATATGAAATAGCTAAAAAGGTACGAGATATGGTAAGGAGGCATCTGGATGTTGATTAATAATGAAATTATACTTTATCCATCAAACTGGCTATACAACGCGGGGGTAGTGGGATGAATAAAGAAAAAATTACTTTTACACTAACAGGAAATTTTCAATATGATTTGGGTATACTTGGCTTAAAAAGAGTATTAGATTTTTTTGGAATAAAATATGAAAGTGACAAAAAATTTTATATTACTTTACAAAGAGATGCTAATACACTCCTTGAAGATATAATTGCAAAGCTTATATTTGACAATGGTATAAATTATTTTTGGAAAAAGCTATTGGAAGATTTGAAGAAAAAGAATAAGAATAATAAAGATATTCAAAAAAAAATTGAAGAATTGGGAAAAGTAGAGAATATATCTTGTGAATGTGACTTAAAAGAAAACTATAAAGACAAGGGTTTAACCCTGCTTATAGAAAATATATCTGATGTACTGTTTAATATTTTGAATGATGATATGAAAAATGAAATAGGAGTAAATTATATCAAAGATTTATTATGGCAAAAAAGTGTTAATTTATTAAATAATATTCTACTAAATTTTCAAGCTGATATGAATATAAAAGGGGAAGGAACTTTAAGAAAAGCAAAAAATAAATTAAATGATAATATTGTTAAAGATTCTAAATGTTCCTTTTGTAATCAGAAAATGGGAAAAAGATTAACGAGAGATGTGTTTTTCTTTGCACCATCTCAATACAACGCGTTCTGGTTTAGTGAACCGAGTTTATACGTTTGCCCTGCATGTTTGGTTTCTAATTTTGCTATAACTCAAGCTTTTACTTTTTTAGGAAATAAATTGGATGCTATAGTTTTTTATACTCCAAACTTAGAAGATATGGAAAAAATGAATGTTACTTTAACATCACATTTTAATGATAATCTTAATTTTGGTTTTTTTAAAATTGTTAAATCTTTGATTGAATATGAAAAAGAGATCCTGAAGAAGGAAGCTTCTGTTAAAGAGCTTCAGATTTTGAGTTTTCGATTAGATTCTAAAAATCCATTAATAGAAATGTTTATACTATCAGAAGGTACAATTTATAATTTGATAAAGATAGAAAATCAACTTAATTCATTGTTTGATGAAAATAATATTAGTAAATTATTTGGTTATATCAGAGAAAAGGATAGATACGCTAAAATTGATTTTTCGAAAGAACTTATGAAGAATCTTTCACAAAATCAAAAAATTATATATTTAGTTCAAAAATATTCAAGATATTGTATAATGTCGGAGACTTTTAAACAAAATAAAACTGAGAAACCACCTGTCAGAAATTTTACGCCATGGTTATTTCTTAATTTTTTGAAAATACATTTTAAATTGGAGGGTTATATGATTGATGAATTTAATAAATTTCAAGAAATAGGGCAAAGGATGAGACAGAGAGTATATATGCTTCTTACTGATAATAAGACTAAATCTATTAACTGGAATACTTTTGACAACAAAATTATTTCACTCTCAAACTCTTTTTTAAATACTTCTAAAGGATCATTGCAACAGTTCCAGGAATTGCTATCAAGGGTAATTATTAGTTTAGGATTAAATATCGATATGAGTATCATAAAAATAATCAATAAAGAAAATTTTGGTGAAATTACAACAATAATTGCATTAGCACTACTAGTATCACAACCTGCTGAAAACCGTAATAGGGAAGATGATCAAATGCAAGATATTAAAAAAGAACAGATATAAATTATAAAATATTGAGGAGGATTATTATGAAATTAACAGGAGTTTTTTTAATTGAGACAGGAGTTGTAAATAGGGGGGATGGAATTGGAAATATTGCAACTGTAAAAAAAATAACTACACCTCAAGGTATTAAAGTTTATTTTTCACCACAATCGTATAAAAGAGCCTTATGGAACAGTTTACAAAATAATTTTGGATGGTCTTTGCCTTTAGTTACTAAAGAAGGTGGTGTTGTGCAAAGAACAGGTACCGTGATTGATAGTGAAGAATTCGATTTTGGCGGGACAATGGTTGCAAAGCCTATGTACCAGAGAAATACAACATTTTATTTAGATAATGGAATATCAATCAATAATTTCACTGGTGATATGGAATTTATGACTAATATGGGTATAGCTAAACTTTATGGAGAAAATGAAGCTAACATTATAAACCGTGAGAATTTTTATGGTATTTACCTTTTGCCATTCGGTATAGAAATAGATAGAATTGGAATTCAGGAACTTAATTTAGATTTAACGGTTAGTTTTGAATCAAACGACAATCTGGAACAAAAAATAGAAAAAATTTATACTGCTTTAAAATTAAAGGAACAAATTGATGACTATAAAATAAAAATGTGGGTAAACAGAATAGCTTCAATTGAAATTCAGAACAATAAAATAATTATTATTCTTACTATAGATGAAAGAAAAAGGAGGTTCCAACAATTAATGGAAGCGATGGGTGAACTTGGTAGGAAAATAGAAGGGAGTGAAAGAAATTTATGCCCTCATTTCGCGTTTTTTTCGTTAACTTATGCCACTCCAAAGTATTTGTTGTTTATCAAAGATAAGTTAATAAGGAAAGAAAAATTAACAGAACAAGATATTCAACATTATGCGGAAAAAGATGGGAAAAACATTATTATTGCTACTCATGAAAATTACAAGGAAAAAATAAAGGAAATAATTGAGGCAGTTTTTCCAAATTAATTGATAGAGGAGGTCAAAATTGCTGAGATTAATTATTTATCAAGAAACAGCACATTTCCGTATCGCTACTATTGGTAATCCTTATTTGACGTATTTACTTCCACCACCGTCTACTATTTATGGCTTTTTGAGAAAAATAACTAACTATAAAAGCATAAATTATCAAAACACAAAACTATCAATTCAAGGAATATATGAAAGTATTTCCTTAGAAAAGGAAAGATTAACTCTTGAAACTAAAAGAGAAATAAAAACAAATATTATACCAATTCAAAAATTACATAATTCAACATGGATAATTCATATTGATTCAGTATATGATAGAGAAATAAAAGAAGGAATAAATGATTATGTAGGTATTTTACGATTAGGTCGGGTTGAGGATTTAATTATAGATTTCTCTTTAGAAGAAATCATGATTTCAGATAACGATTACAAAAATATTGATGTAGATTATTTTATATATAAAAAATGGGAGCAGGGGAAAGATTTTAAAGGTCAACTTTTTAGTATGTTTATAGATAGTGAAGTAGATGAGAAATTAAATATAATTGGATATAAACCTGTTCAATTAATATATTCTTCTGTTTATAGTTCTCTGGATGAAATAAAATGTTCAGATGGGAAATATTTAGTGTCATGGATTCATTAAATTTTGAAACTCTAAAAAAGCAAATATTTAAAAAATTTCAGCTAAATCAATATTTAGCTAAGTCTGATAAAAATTATAAAACTAATACTAGTATAGAAGATCATGTTAAAGATTTGCTTTATGAGTTAGATAACTTTTTATCAAAATATTCAGATGTTATAAAAACTACTGATGATATGTTGTTATTAAGGTTAGCCATTTTGTTTCATGATATTGGAAAAATAAACATATTGTTTCAAAAAAAATTAACTGAAAATAAAAAAGATGATGTAATACCCCATAATTGTTTATCACCATTGTTTCTAAAGTTGGTTAACAAATTAGAAGAGGATAAACTTTCTTTGTTAACCTATATAATATTTAACCACCACAAGAGAGGTGCAAATTATTTTTCAAATGATAGTTATGGTATAAATCTTTTGATTAAACAAATACAAGAAAATCAGAAATACTTTTTCAATAATTTTGAATTTAGTGAAGAAACATTAGAAAATTACAAAGTTTGGCTTTTAAATTCCCTAAGAAATAGAAAGTCAAAAAAATACATAATATTAACTGGTCTTCTTATTCGCCTTGACCATGCTGCTTCCGGTGAATTAGAGGTGGAAGAAGAACCAATCAAAGATGATAGGAAAGATATTCTTTTTTCGTATTTTAAAAGAAAAAATAAGACAACAAAACTTAGACCATTTCAAGAAAGATATGGAATAAATGAGAAGAAAGATTATCAATGTATAGTAGCAGATACAGGGCTTGGGAAAACAGGGCTTTCCGTATTGTGGAGCCATAAAAAAATATTTTATATTTTACCAAATAGAGCATCTGTTAATGCTATGTTTAATACTTTAAAAGAAATATATGGTGAATACAACGTTGGACTACTTCATTCTACGGCATTGTTTAATTTAATTCAAGACAATGAAGATGACATTGCAGTATTAAAAGAATATGATCAGACTCGTGTGCTATCAAAACCAGTAACAGTATGCACTGCAGACCAATTATTTACTGCTGCTTTTAATATGCCAGGATACGAAAAGATATATGCAACTTTATCTTATTCTGATGTTATAATAGATGAGATCCAAGGTTTTCAACCACAACAGATTATTCCAATGTTAAAACAAATTAAGGAAACTAAAGAGCTTGGTGCTAATTACCTTATTATTACAGCTACTTTGCCATCTATTGTGACAAATAGACTAATGGAATATGGATTTGATGTAATAGAAAACGATGATTGTACAACCGATCCTATAAAACGGCACAAGATTAAAATAGAAAAAGGTAAAACTATAGAAGACTTGAGTGAAGGTATCGTTGATACAGCTGTATCAGGTAAAAAAGTTTTGGTAATTGTCAATACAGTTAAAAAGGCTCAGGAGATGTATAACAAAATAAATAACACAACCAAAGAACATAGAGCCAATTTTATTGATGTGAACATTCTCCATAGCAGATATATATGGAAAGATAGACAGGTAAAAGAGAATGCAATTATTGATGAATGCGAACAGGATAATAATTTTAACTATAAAAAACAAAATTATTCTATATGGATAACTACACAATTAGTTGAAGCTTCTCTGGATATTGATTTTGATTATTTATTTTCAGAAGCATCCACAGCAGATTCTGTTATTCAAAGGATGGGAAGAGTCTGGAGACATAAAAATGTTGATTATAATGGGGACGAAAATATAATTATAGCTACTGCTGTAGAAAATACGGTTTATGAGAAAATACTAATAGAAAAGACAGTTGAAATGATTGAAAATAGCATAAAAAATAATGATAATATTTTAATTTCATCAGAAAAAAGAAGAATAGTAAACGAATTATATTCAGAAAAAAATCTTAAGCAATGGCGCTCAAAGTATATAGAGGAGTGGAATAAATTTGAAGAACAAATAAACAGTGGTTGGAATTTTATTTTAGAAGAGAATTCGCAAAGAGCATTTAGAGATGTAATGAGTATTGATCTGATACCTGCAATTTATAAAGAAATTGTTGAAAGTAGTTACAAAAAGCTTTTAGATTTAAGAAATGAAAAGAGTTTAGACGGAAAAGTCAAAAGATTGCAAAGATTACAAATTTTAAAAGAAATACAGGAATATAAGGTTCCTGTTCCACTATATTTACTAAATCCTAATGTTAGTAGAAAACTTATTAATACTTCCCAGCCAATTGAATGGATTGATAAAGGATATGGAATAGGTATTTTGCATGAGTATTATAAGTATGATCAAATTTTAGGTTTAACATGTAAAGGCATAAAGGGTGAGGATGAAATTATTATTTAGGTATCTTCAATTTTTAGCAAAACTATGCTTAATGTTTTGATCCCAATTATTACAACTAGTATAGTAGAGGAACTATCGCATGCCACGTAAACTTAACATTGATATTGATTATCTTATCAATGTAATGCAGATGCATGATAGGTTGAATGAATACTATATTGATCTTGAAACAGGTAAAATAGTTTGTAATGAAGAATTCCCTGATGATTATAATCTTAGTGAAGATGATTTGCTGTCTGAAGATGTATCTATTGATTATGAATCTGATCGTTATTTATGGATTCCCGTTTTTGAATCAAGCAAAGCGTATAAGTTTATGGAAGATTTTATATATGAATTAGAGAATGAAGAGGCGCGTAAAAAATTAGTATATGCAATACAGGGTAAAAAACCCTTTAGAAGATTTAAAGATGCACTACAGGCGTTTCCAGATATTGAAAAACAGTGGTATAGTTTTGAAGAAAAAAAAATGAAAGAGTATATCATAAAGTGGTTACATGAATATGATATTGCAATTGAAAACTCATAGTTATTTTAATAAGTACTGCATATATGCACAATTTTTTTGCACATATACAGTACCATATAAATTACGTTATTTTATTGGCAACTACATGAATCTATCAAGGGTAAATATATGATAAACAAAGAACTTAAAGAAAGAATGGAAGCACTGCTAAACAGCAGAGAAGATTAGCTTGCTGATGAACTTAATCAAGAGCTGGAAAAAATTGTCAATGAAATGAATAAAAGACATTAGATAATTTTGAAGGATTTTCTCCTGCAGATATGCACTATATGCTTTATACTCCTTTTCATAAACAATGCTCTATTGGTATAAATACCAATATTTCCAAATATTTTTATTACAGTATTCACCTTTATTGAAGTTGGCAGTACATATTATGGAAAAAATTAAAGCAGAAGGTCATATGCTGTTAACATCTAAAGATAATCTTAAAGTAAGCTTTATTAAATAATTGTATAATCTTGGAATTTATTATGGTCATGATAGAGACAGTTTTGAAAACCGTCCATGCCAGGACAACCTGGATTTTTGTGGTCACTATGGATTCTTAAAAAATATGGTTCAAAACGCGAACCAGCCAGTTTTTATGCGCAAAAATATTTAACAGCGTTTCCAATATTTATTAACCAGCAGAACAATATAAATTTTGTGGATGCCTGTTATACAGTTTGTTTTGTGGCTGGTAATAATAATGACAATAGTTCATTATTTTAAAAACCCTGAAATTGTTAGCACATCACTTTTGAATACATTTTTGAAATAGTAATGGTTGATGCTGTATAAAGTTTATGCTTCATTATCAAATATATTTATTGCATTAATAGTGCCATGTATTTTATAATTGAAGGGATATGTATAATAATATAACACCTGTAATCACTGGTACTCAAATAGCTTATTATATCGTCTGCCATAGAAAACTATGGTTATTCAACAAGAATATTTCGTTGGAACATACAAGCGAACTTGTTGAGATTGGTAACCTAATTCATGAAGCATCATATACTAGAAAAAGAAAAGAAATTAATTTAGAAGGCATTAAAATTGATTTACTAGAAGCAAAAAGAGGAATTATTCATGAGGTAAAAAAGTCAAAAGCATTAGAAGAATCACATGCATGGCAATTGAAGTATTATATTTATTATTGCAAGCAAATAGGTATTGAAGTGGAAGGGATCATTGATTATCCTAAATTGCGAAGAAGAGAAAAAATTATCCTTAATATGGAAGATGAAGAAAAAATAAAAAATATTCTTAATGAAATTTATGTAATAATGAGTGATGATAAACTCCCAGCAGTCATTAAAAAACCGTACTGCAAAAAATGTAGCTACTATGAATTTTGCTATTGTTAGGTATTACCATGAAGGACTACTACATATTTAAAAGCGGGCG
>JAKPOE010000221.1 GCA_029548025.1 Spirochaetota bacterium | reverse complement strand
CGCGGCACCATCTTCTCAGTATGGAATATTGCACATAATGTTGGCGGAGGGGTTGCCGGTATGCTTGCTGCCTATTGTGCAAAACACTTTGGTCTGCACAATGCTTTTTTTATCCCGGGTGCTATCGCCATACTGTGTGCCCTCTATCTTTTCTGGCAACTGCGTGATACACCGCAATCGGTTGGTCTGCCACCTGTAGAGGTATACAAAAACGATTATCCTCCTCAAACACATGAACACATTGAACAAGAACTATCGACAAAAACTCTTTTTGTAGATTATATACTCAAAAACAAATTGCTCTGGGTAGTTGCCATTGCAAACTTCTTTGTCTATATTGCCCGCTACAGCATGCTTGACTGGGGTCCGACATTTTTACGTGAGATAAAGGGAGCAAACATTACACAGGGTGGATTCAGCATTATGGTGCTTGAGTTTGCAGGCATCCCATCAACAATTTTGTTTGGCTGGATTTCGGACAAATTGCAGGGACGGCGCGGCATGGTAAGTATGCTATGTATGATACCGGTAGTGCTGGCTTTTTTTGCAATAGTGGTATACCCGCAACCATCCCTGTGGTTTTACTACGCAATGCTTTCGGTCATTGGATTTTTTGTGTATCCGCCGGTTATGTTGTTAGCAGTTATGGGGCTTGATTTAACAAGCAAAAAGGCTGTAGGTACTGCACATGGCTTTATCAGTGTGTTTGGATATCTTGGCAGGACAGCTCAGGCAAAAGGATTTGGCTTTATTCTTGATTACTTTGCCACAACATACGATATGGTTACCCGATGGAACATTGTGCTCTACACCATCGTTGCATGCACTGTTATATCAATTGTGCTGTTAGCATTTACATGGAAGGTTAAACCACAATAATAATATGAAAATATCTGGCGATAGTCATCCTGAATTTACAGACTGTATAAAAGACATATCTTTTCATAAAAATAATAAAAAATATCTTCTACTTTGCTATTATCAATATAGCTTCATTTAAAATTATTTTGATTCAGGGTCAAACCCGGAATAACAATTTTGCAGGTTTTCATAATAAAAAAGATTTGCAAATACGCATATATCATGTACTCATTTACTGCATCACACTTTTTACTTTAAGGGATGTCATTATGAACCTGCTATCACTCTTTGCACCACCACCGGCAAAACCACAACTGCCAGAAGAAAAGGTGAAAAAACTTTACCCGCGATTGCGATGGCACATCCTGCAAGCAACATTCATCGGGTATGCAACCTTCTATATAGTCAGAAATAATCTTTCCACTGTTGCCAGAGATATGCAAACAGCGTTTGGCTATGACCATTCACAGATTGGGAGCATACTGGCAATAAGTGCGTTACTGTACGGGATTGGCAAATTTTTGCTTGGCTCTGTCTCGGACCGCAGCAATGTTCGCGTATTCATGCCGGTTGGGCTTATACTAACCGCTTTATGTAATTTTGCATTTGGTGCAACGCAGAGTTATGCCATTCACTTCTGGCTATGG
>JAKPOE010000038.1 GCA_029548025.1 Spirochaetota bacterium | reverse complement strand
ACATGTACTGCTTTTTTTATAGTAGCCGCCAGATAAGCATATCCCATCCTTGGTAATTCCATGGGCAACTGTGGAATTTTAGCTTCATGCCAGCCACCTGTTACATTTATGATATCAACGCCAGCATCTTCATAAACTTTTGCAAACAGAGGAGTTTCTCTATCCGTATTGCTGCCTTTAACAAAATCATTCCCTGCCATCCTAATACCAAGAGGGAAATCAAAACCAACAGCTTTTCTTACTTTTTCTATTACCTCGCGGGGAAACCTAACCCTGTTTTCAAAAGAACCTCCATAGCGGTCTGTTCGTTTATTTGTTATGGGCGATAGAAACTGGGTAATCAGATACCCTGCTGAAGCAATTATTTCAATACCATCAAACCCTGCTTCCTGTGCCCGCAACGCAGCTTTTACAAACGCTGTTTGAACCATCTCTATATCTTCAAGAGTCATCTCACGAGGGACCTGCTTTGAATATTTTGAATATACACTTGATGGAGCAATAGGTTGAACATCATCAGTAAGTTTTGAATATGAATAAGCTCCAGCGTGAAATAGTTGCACAAAGGTTTGTGCTCCTTCACTTTTTATTATTGTTGTTAATTTTTTAAAGGACGGTATTTTATCATCATCAGCTAATGATAATGCCATCCTACCTGAACCTGCTATATCAATCCCCACTGGACCCACTGTTACAAGGCCAGCCCCACCTTTGGCCTTTTCCCTGAAATATTCATAATACCTGTCATTTAATAAGCTATCATATGAATAAAGTAATCCTAACGCAGGATATGCAATTCTATTTTTAATCTGTAATGTATTAATGGTTATTGGTGTAAAAAGAAGCGGATACATATACCCTCCTGAACATAACAGCGTTATGTTTCAATTCTATCACAGACCAGTTTTATAGTACAACTTTTTTACAAAATTATTAATAAAATATTTTACAATTAATTTCTAACATAATTGTTAAAATGTACCCCATTATGCTTTCATACTTTTGAATATTTATTTAATTTAATTTTTATTTATATATTTACTAAATGGCATATAATATTGTAATTCGGGAATTAACAAACACTCTGAACTCATTCCAGAATCTATTTCTTCCATGGGATTTTGTAACAATCCTTGTCTGTAGCCTGTTCAGTATTCAGGATAACTATCGCCAAACATTTTCTTCACTGGATGGTGATCTTACCAAACCGCGGGCGACTACGCGGCACCCATTCGTAGTTTATCTTTATAAAACTTCATGACATTGGAACAGCATGGTCAATCCTCAATGAATGCTCTCATCAT
>JAKPOE010000480.1 GCA_029548025.1 Spirochaetota bacterium | reverse complement strand
TTTTAGTATTATTGATGCACTCGAACGTATTCTTAAGGGTGACAGGTTTAGCTTGAATTTATTTCCGAGCAGCTGAATAGTTACTATTTTTATAATAATAATTTTTTATTGACATAATCCATACTCTATCGTTTATCTTCTCTAATACTCAACACAGTGGCCATTTTATGGTATTTGGCTTTATAACTACTATCCCACACCCTATATACCGTTTTGTTCTAATAGAAAAGACATTCTATTAGTCAAAGAAGTGAGGGCAGGGAAAACCACAAATATATATTATTAAGAGAGGATAGTTAATGATTAAAGACGCAATATATTATGACTCGTATAAAGAAGATCGCGATTTAATACTGGAATATAACCAGACTTCACTTGCAGATGTTAATTTAGTCAATATCCTTGGCATAGGTATTGATAATTGTACGCGTCAGCAGGCAGTGGTCAAGGTGTTGCGTATGATCGAAGAAGGCGGTGTGCATCATGTAATGGCGTTAAATCCATACAAACTTCACCGTCTTATTACAAACAATGACTTAAATCTCATTGCCTCAAAAGCTGATTTAAAAATAGCTGTAGGGGCGGGGCTTCCATGGACAGCATCATTTTTAGGTAAACCTTTAAAAGAGCGAATACATTTTGTGAGCTTTTTAATGGATATCATCCGCATTGCAGAAATAAAAGAGATTACAATATTCATGGTAGGCGCAAAACCAGAAATTATTGAACAGGCATATGCCAACATCAAAAAGTCATTCCCAATGATACGCATTGTGGGGCGTCATGGCGGTTACTTCAATAAAGAAAGAGCTTCCAATGTCATTGAGGCAATGCGCAAATCCGAAGCACAGATTATACTGGTTGGACTTGGTTTCCCCAAAGAAGATAAATGGATTTATCAAATTAAAAATCAGTTTAAGAATACTGTGTTTATTGGAATCGGTGGAAGTATTGATATTATCTCCGGGCAAAAACATAAAGCTCCCGCTTTTTTTATGGAAAAAGGCCTTGACTGGTTTTACCGCATTATAACCCGTCCATGGCGTTATCTGCGTTTATTGCGATTGTTATTATTTTATATACAGGTAGTATGGCAAAAAATACGGCAATAACTATCTTTCATATTTACCCGGTTTAGCTTTTGTATCACGTGTTTTTTGTAATTCTGATGGTGTAACCTGACATCGGCCCAGCGTAAACCATTCCACTATTTCTTTTTTGCCACAGGTACGGCAGTGGAATACAGCCTTTTTATCCTGGGTCCACTCATTCACTTCAACGTATCGGGAACCGCAATTCCTGCACAAAATCACTGAAACATATTCCATCTGATGCCTCTTTTTTTTATTTTACTTTTACAGCAATGACCGATATATCCTCACGTTGAGTTAAACCCTGCAT
>JAKPOE010000477.1 GCA_029548025.1 Spirochaetota bacterium | reverse complement strand
TGAGCTTGAAAAATCATTTGAGCTGTTTTATAATAAATACGAAGATATTGGTAAAAATATTGAAAAGGCTCAGGAAGCATATCGTATTGGCGATAGTCACATAAAACGGTACAAAAATAGATTGGATAGCACCCTGAGTCTTGAGGAGTTTGCAGTAAACGACACTGCTCTGCCAGATAAAAAATAATTGACATTGAAAAGTAAACCGGCTATTATAACATTACATTGCAGGATGGTCGGTATACTGTTTTTTATTTGTTTTGTAAAAGAACCAATCCCACTCAAGAGCAATATTTTTGCTATTCCCGTATCTTCAATAGCAAAATAAAAAAAAATGAAAAAAGGGACATTATATGTCCCACCACGTATGTATATTAAAACATACATGTACGTATTGTTTTTATAATAATGCAATTTTGTTTCTATAAATTTTTTGGGAAATGAGTCATATACTATTATTACTGCACACAGTACAGGAGGGTGTAGCTATGGATAGCTTGCAGGCACTGATAAACAGCAACCTGACAGCTACGCGACGAAAATTTGTCTGTCATGCTATGCGAAGTGAAGAATCTCGTTGTTTTATGAAAGGATAGATTCTCCGGTCGCCTGTGCTCTCTCAGAATGAAAACAGAGGGCATGTCATCCTGAACTATGTTATGACCTGGTTTCAGGATCTCACGATAATTAATTGGATTCCGGGTCAGCCCGGAATGACAATAGAGAAATAGTTTAATTGTAACAGGGAGGTACTATAATGTGGATTTATATGAATGATTGCTTTTTATCAATAATAGAAAATGATGAGCAAAACTTAACGGTTTGTGCACAAAGGAAGGAGGATATTACAAGAGTTTTTCCTGAAGCAGATGTCATTGAAATGCCGGAAAACGATTATGGGTGCAGAACAATAGTAACACGCAGGGATGTCGCAATGACTATCGCCAAAAGGATACTGAGTATAGATTATTACAACTTTAAGGACAGTGTTAAGGAAAATGACAGAAAGCATATCTATGCAGATATATGGGGTAACTCCTTGCAGTTGAGGAAATAATACACTATTATAAGAAGTTATGATAGTTAATAGCAAAACACATTTACTGCAAAAAAGCTTCATGGATGTATTTATTATTGACATGGGATTTACCAATGGCATATTTTATGGAAGAAGCGTGTACATTCCATAGTAACTATCGTACACAAATACTATACAGGTGATTGAGCATACTATGAATTTATATACAAGCAACAGCCTCAATTTTCTTGCCGAAAGGTTAGGGCATTTGCTTTTTGAAAAAAAGAAGGACCCGCTTGTACAGGAAACTATCATTGTTCAGAGTATTGGCATGCAGCGATGGATTTCGCTGAAACTTGCTCAACAGTTTGGTGTACTCTTAAACTGTAATTTTCCGTTTCCGCAAAAATTTGCTGAGGATGTTTTTAGCGCAGTGATTCCTGAGTATCAACTGTCGTCTTTGTATGAGCCTCAATCACTGGTGTGGACAATCATGCGATTGTTGCAGCACTGTATCAATGAAAAACCATTCCAGCATATCAAACAATATTTAACTGTGTCAGATGCAATAAGTTATATACGCTTGTTTCAGCTTTCACAAAGGTTAGCGTATATGTACGATGAATACATTGTATATTATTGTAATGATATAGTGCAGTGGGAAAATAAAAACAATGCTGATGAATGGCAGATCATGTTGTGGAAATATATTTACCATGCAATTTCAATTGACCCCCATGATTGTCATAAAGCACACCTGTTAAACTATTTTTTAGAGGCTCTGAAAAACAATAACACTAAAAAGGCTATGAAAGCTGCGTTGCCGGAGCGTATATTTTTATTTGGTATAACAGCATTACCCGAGTATTATATAATGCTTTTTAAAGCTTTGAGTTCATTCATTGATGTGTATATATTTCAGCTCAATCCTTCAAAGGAATACTGGTTTGATATACGTTCCGAGCAATCCATTACCCGTATCAAAAAGAAGCTGCTGGCAAAAAAACAAATGGTTGATGATTTTCATTTTGAAACAGGCAATCCGCTGTTAGCTTCATCTGGCACACTGGGCAGGGAGTATATTGGTTTGCTTTTAGACTATGACGCTGCAGAAAATATCAACGATGAAACGCAGTATCAGATTGGGAACAATGACACATTGCTTGGTCATATACAATCAGATATATGTTGCCTTATAAATCGTGGTAAGGATTCCAATGCAGCGAAGATACCAATAAAATCAAATGATGATTCAATCACCATTCATTCCTGCCATTCTCCACTCCGTGAGGTTGAAGTATTACGCGATTATATCTACAACATATTGAATAACGAAAATATTGTACCCAATGATATTGTTGTGATGGCACCTGATATAGATAAGTACTCGCCATTTATTGCAGCAGTGTTTGATGAGGTTATGCTAAAAAAAGAAGGACTGCCGTTGTTGCCATACACTATTGCCGACCAGTCATTTAAAACAGCAAGCCGATACATCTCAGCATTTGTTGATTTGCTTGATGCGTTAACGGGAAGGATGGAGGCAGATATTGTTATGGAACTTCTGGACTATGACGAGATAGCAACGGTGTTTGCTATAAGCAAACAGGATGTCGCAGTATATCAGGATTGGGTTTCGCGTGTAAATGTACGGTGGGGGAAAGATGCAAAGCATAGAGAACAGTTTATACAAAAAGAAAGCAAAGCCTTCACATGGCAATATGCAATGGAGCGCTTCTTGATGGGATATGCAGTCCCGGAAAATACAGGAATTATTGATGATATTGTGCCGTTTGATTGTGTTGAGGGAACAGCAGCTCAACGATTGGGTAATTTTATCATGTTTCTGAAAACACTATTTTCTTTTCACACAATTGCCGGTCAAAAGCATAGCATAAGCGAATGGGCAGCACGATTAGAGCAGCTAATGTCTTCGCTGCTTGTCAATAACGATACCGTTAGCAATGATATTGTTTTTGTTCAATCGTTGCTGCAGCAGCTTGTAGCAACTTCTGCAACATTACAGATAACCGATGAAATTGATTTTATTGTTATAAAGGATTGGATCAATACCTATTTAGCCGGGCAGCGCGTTAGCACCAATTTTTTACGTAAAGGTATTACCTTTTGTCAGCTTCTTCCCATGCGAAGTATCCCCTTTCAGGTGGTTTGTCTTTTAGGAATGAATGATGGTCAGTTCCCACGCATTGATGAACGCTTAAGTTTTGATATCCTGAAAAACAAAGAAAAGCAGCCGCGCTGTGTTCGTTCAAAGCGCAATGATGATCGCTATCTTTTTCTGGAGAGCATGCTATCGGCGCAGAAGAAATTGTTTATAAGCTATGAAGGTCAAAGCCCTGTTGATTTAAGCCTGAAACAACCTTCACTGGTTGTAGCTGAACTTATGGATTATATTGAGCAGGGTTTTCAATGCAGCGATACCGCTCAATCAATCAGCAATTTCATACTAACAAAGCATCACCTGCACAGGTTTCATAATAACTATTTTAACAATGACAGCAAAAAATATTCATATTCAAAACTATCGTACCATGAAAGTAAGGCATGGTATGGTAGCAAGCATAGGTATCACCTATTGGTACAAACTCCAGTGGCTGTGGATCAAATGCCCTTTCATATTACCATGGATGATTTTATATCTTTTTTTAAAAATCCAGCACGCTACTTCATAAAAAATGTATTGGGAATATCGCTGGCAGAAAATGTCAATGATATTGCAAGCGATGAACCTTTTTCAATCAATGGACTGGAACACTATCAGTTGACCAATGAGCTGTGTCAAAGGCTCATTAATGGTGGCGATAGTTATGGCTATAAGGTTTTGTTGAAGAAACAGGGGAAACTCCCTGATGGTGATTTAGGGGACATCATTTTTGAAGATGCGCAGTCACAGGTTATGGATTTTGTTGCAAAGGTAAAGAGCAAGATCACCTGCGATGCAGAACAACATGAGTTGCACTATACAAGCAATAATAACCTTGTGATTACAGGGAATCCTTACCTGTACGCAAACCAGCAGATATATTACCGATATGCCACAATAAAACCAGATGACAGATTGCATGCATTGTTATGGCATTTATTTGTATGCGCAACACAAAGCGATGAATGTAATGATAAATTTACCACACTACTCATTGGTAAGGATAATGATAAAAATAAATATAAAGAGTTAACCTATCAACATCTATTAAAAGAAAAATCAATCAATGATCTTGAGCAGCTTGTTAGTATATTTTTGCAAGGGCAATCAACCATACTGCCTTTTTTTCCAAAAACATCGTATGTATATTATAATGCAGTCACCGATGGTACAAGCTCTAAAAGCAAAAATGCACTATATAAGGCACGTGATGCCTTTTATGGTGATAATGGCTATGAAAGTATTGACTATGATAATCCTTACATTAAGAGGGCATTCTATAAGGTTGATATCTTTGATGATGAAACGTTGTCTAATGACTTTGATCATCTATCACAAACAATTTTTGGGATAGTAAAAGATTATGAATCTGAAGAAAAGGAATTGCAATGAACACTATAGCTCTACCACATAAGTTTACTGATTATGCACTTGATGGCATTAACTGCATTGAAGCAAGTGCTGGTACCGGCAAAACATATACCATAACCCATCTTTTTTTGCGCCTCATCATCGAAAATGACCTTCCACTGGATGCTATTCTTGTTGTAACCTTTACCAATGCTGCAACCGACGAATTGCGTGAACGGATACGCCGCCTTTTAAAGACAGCGTACGATGTAGTTGATAGTAATTTTGATGATGCCGTAATCAATGGATATAAAAAAAATGATGAATTAATCAGCTATCTAAAAAAATTATGTAAGGAGCATGATTCAGAAGACTATCGCCTGCAAATAGCATTACGATTACAATTAGCATTGCATGATATTGATAATGCACATGTTTACACCATTCACAGCTTTTGCAGACAGGCATTGAGCGAGTTTGCATTTGAAAGCGGTTCCCTCTTTGGCAGTGAGGTGGTTACGGATGCTTCACCATACTACCGTCGTGTCATTGAAGAATTTTTTTATAAAGAAATTGCACCACTGGGCAAGGAATTCATGTATTATTTTATAAGCAAGGTCCCCAAAAAGGGTGATTTCGTTCAATGGTGCATGAAGATTATCAACAAGCTGCCTGATGATCCGGATGTTACTATCCTACCACAAATAGAATTGAATGTTGAAGAGCTTAAAAAAAAGATTATACAATTATATCAAATTATTGAAACTATAAAAGAAACAATAAAAGAAAATAGCGATGATATTAAAAGCAATTATGATATTGCTTGCAAAAATAAAGTATTAAATGGCATATCATATAAAAGTGCTCATTTTGATAATCTGTATAATGTTTTAAAAAAGCTAAATATATATGTGTTGATTGAAGATAAAACAGAACAACTTATACGTAAATTTTCTTTGAAATCATTGATGAAAAGTTTAAATAAAGAGTATACAGATACCACAAAAACATATACTTTCCACACCATATTTGAACAAATACAACAGTGCCGTGATATCTTTACTGACATTAAGCTGCAGGTTATTGCTGCATATCGTCATTTTCTTTTACACTATGATACATACTATAACAGATACCGTGATGAATGGAATATACTGTCGTTCAAGGATATATTAAAGGATATGCACACTGCACTAAAGCAGGGTACTGATAGCCCGCTTGCAACGATGATACGCTCACACTATAAAGCAGCTCTTATTGATGAATTTCAGGATACTGATCCGCTGCAATATGCAATATTTACCACCATCTTCAATAAAGATGGCTACACGCTGTATATCATTGGTGATCCAAAACAGGCAATATACAGCTTCAGAGGTGCTGATGTCTTTGCCTATTGTAAAGCGCGTGAATGTGCACAAACAAAATATACATTACGCCATAGCTTCCGTTCCACTCAAACACTGACAAAGGCTATCAATACAATTTTTGGCACCATGGAAAATCCCTTTGTGCTGGATCAGATTGACTATAGCGGTGTGGAATCATCCATGCCACCAACCGCATTTGATAATGAACCTTCATTGCATATATGGTTTGTTGATACAGAAGCTGGTGAAAAACATGTAACTATACCAAAAGCAAAAACGATCATTGCACAGCGTATTGCAAAGGAGATTAATACTCTTGTACAGGAAAAACCAATACAGTATAGCGATATTGCTGTGCTGGTGAGGAAACATAAGGAAGCTCGTGGGGTGCAGGATATATTACAACGATATGGGATACACAGTGTATTGTACAGCACAGAATCAATATTTGAATCTGATGAAGCTATGGAGCTTTTGCAGGTGATGGAGGCAATAGTAAACCCTTCATCGGCACAAAAGATATTCAGGGCACTGATAACAAGCTTGTATGGATATACAGCACAGCATATTGTTGCATTAAACGATGATAGTAAACTTGATAGCATTACAATGCGCTTTATGGATTATTATAATGCATGGAAGAGCAAAGGATTTATTCAGTGCTTTCAGCTCATGATGCACGATGACACAATCAACAGGCATTTTAATGAAGATATTGATACTGTTTCATCACGTTTATTGCATTATCCTGATGGCGAGCGTGTTATAACCAATCTTTATCACTGTGCCGAAATTTTGTCACAGGCTGAAACCACAAAGAAGCTGGATGCACTTTCGCTGGTGGAATGGTTTAAAAAATCTATACTCATAAAGCCCGATGTTGAAGAAAACAAATTACGATTAGAATCCGATGCCAATGCGGTAAAGATAGTAACCGTACATTTTAGCAAAGGATTGGAATATCCTGTGGTGTTTTGCCCATACCTTTTTAATGTGGGCATGCTGGATGATATTATTGTTTTTCATGGTGGCGATAGTAACTGTACAACAAATGTTTGCCTTAAATTGAATGCTGATAAGGATAAAACCAATGGTGACAACCTGTATGGAATAGATTATAAACACTATGTCAATCAGGCATTGAAAGAGCAGCTTGCCGAAGATATACGCGTGGCATACGTTGCAATGACGCGGGCAAAGTACCGTTGTTATGTTGGGTGGGGTAATATTAATAAAACTAACAGATCTGCGTTAAGTTATCTTTTCCACTATAGATTTGCAAATAATACCACTATTGACAATTTTCTTGATAACAATTTTAATAATAATGCAGCTTCAAATGAATTAAAAGATGGATTAAAAAAACTTGTTAACCTTTCTGATGGATCCATTGCGCTTGAGGTTTTTAACACTGTACCTCTGGATAAAGCCATGGTAACGCAGGTTATGGATACTATCGTGGTTGAGCCAGAGCGCATACAAAAAGATATTTCACCTGGCTGGCAGTTGACCAGCTATACCGCACTATCGTACACAAAAGAAGATGAAAAAGGTGATGAGGTATATGCTTCAGTGCCGCACGATGAACAGCATGAACCAACAATCTTTACTTTCCCGGCAGGCAGTGTAACGGGGCTTTGTATTCACAGTATCTTTGAAGAGGTTGACTTCGCATCCGGTGAAGATGCAATGCGCACCATAGTTGCTGAAAAATTGCAACACTATCGGTTTGATGTAAGCTGGACGGATACAATTGTAACTATGGTACGCAATGTTCTTTCCGTTGAGCTCAATACTGCTGTTCCTTTAAACAGGGTAACACGGGAAAATAGACAGCACGAGATTGAATTTTATTATCCTGTTGACAGGCTTAATCGTGATGAATGTGTGCAATTATTTTCAATGAATAACCTATTTGATACACACTATGGCAGTGCATTGCAGCGCCTTTCCTTTGATCATATTCAGGGATTTATGCATGGATATATTGATATGGTATTCCGGTATAATGACGCATATTATATTGTTGACTGGAAAACAAATCAGCTTGGCTATACAATGGACGACTATCATCGTAGCAAATTAAAAAGTGCCATGATAGATCATTTTTATTTTTTACAGTATCACATCTATGCTGTTGCTCTTCACAGACATCTGGCAATGCTGTTGGGAAAAAGTTATAATTACAACAAACATTTTGGCGGGGTATTCTACATCTTTGTGCGTGGCGTCAATGCTGGTAAAGGTGGTGACTATGGCATCTTTTATGATAAGCCAGATTGTCAATTTATTGAGAAACTCAATAATTATTTACATGCGGTGAAAGTATGATGCAGCAACAATCATACACTGATTCAATCCATTACTATTTTGCCGATTTCATCTGCAATAAATATAATTGTAACAGTGAAGTGGTAAAGGCATTATTATTTTGTGTAAGCTATATGACATCATACGGGCATAGCTGCCTTTCACTGGCAACTATCGCCCATAAAAAACTGGATGAGATAGTTTTTGAAGATTATACCTCCATCCCCGAGCTGACATTTCCTGATGTAACATCATTGCATACTGTACTTATGGAGTGTCATGCAGTAAAAGCTGACGATGACGATGCTATAAAGCCAATTGTATATGATAATGGCAATTGCTATTTATATAGATACTTTAATTATGAAGAAATTATAGCACAGTGGTTTTTGAATAGTATAAGCAAAAGTCATGAAATAGATATGCAGCAGGTAAACGCCGTACTTGAAACATTTGAACAAAAGGGGATGCATTTTGCTTCTTTACAAAAGATTGCACAGCTTGCGGCATTGCACCATACGTTTTGTGTTATTTCTGGTGGCCCCGGTACAGGCAAAACAACAACCGTAGCAGGCATTGTATATCAGCTTCTTACGGCACATAATACATTGTCCATTGCATTGTGTGCGCCAACGGGGAAAGCTGCATCACGCCTTAAAGAATCAATGAAACAATTTAAGGATAAGTATTGTGATGATGCTATAAAAGATATATTCCCGGTTGAATCGTCAACAATACATAGGTTGCTGGGCTATAAAAAAGGCGCATTAGAATTTTATTATAATGAAGATAATCGTCTTCCCTATGATGTTGTGATTGTTGATGAATCATCCATGGTGGATATTGCTTTACTCGCAAAACTTATCAAGGCATTAAAAGAAGGTGCACGTTTCATTGTAGTAGGTGATAAGGACCAGCTTTCATCGGTTGAGGCGGGTGCGTTCTTTGGCGATTTATGCTGGGGTGTTACCCAATTTGGCTATACATCACAGTGGAATAAAACAGTAGCAGCTATAAAAGATGATGATGCGCAACAGTTGCCATCACATCCTGTGCGCGATGCAATTGTTGTGCTTTCTAAAGCTTATAGATTTGGTGCGGATAGCGGGATAGCAGTATTGGCGCAGGCTGTTCGCGATGCTGATATGCACAAGGTTGACAATGTTTTAAAAAATAGCTATAACGATGTGGAGTTTATACAATACAGTTCAATTGATGAAATACATACCATTATCAAAGAGTATGCAAAGCAGCATTATGAATCTGTTGCCATAGCACACAATGTCAGTGATGCTTTTAGTAAAATATCCCATCAATGTATAGTAACACCGTTTAATCAGGGTCCGTGGGGTGTATCAACGCTGAACGCAATAATTGAAAAGCAAATAAACCCCCTTGCTTCAGGGTGGTATCATGGCAAGATTATTATGGTTACCGCCAATGATTATAATCTACAACTGTTCAATGGTGATATGGGAATATTTGTTAATAATGATGATGGTGAAAGCGGGGTGTGCTTCCCATTAGAAGATAGTTACCGGAAGATTAATCCTTTGCTGTTATCCGAATATATCCCGGCGTATACAATAACAATACATAAAAGTCAGGGTTCTGAATTTAATACTGTGATAGTAGTGCTGCCCAATGACATTAATAGCAGGTGGTCAATGCTTTTAACACGAGAGCTTTTATATACTGCTATTACCAGAGCAAAAGAAAAGCTTATTATATATGGTACTCATGATGTTATTGCATACATGGTTAATAATCCTACAAAACGTGCTTCAGGTATACAGGGAAAGGTATGGCAATAAATGTGGTAATAAAAAAGTCATGAAACAACTTAATAATTGCTATCAGATTATACTTTTTTAGTATTGACTGGTTCAACTCATGGTACAACAATGGTGCGATAGTTACTAAAGTAACAGGTTATGTGCTTAGAATAACTTTGATGCTGAATATACGGCAAATGTGCCTGCATAATCAAGGAAGGTTGCTATGAAGGTGTTAATCTATGGCGGTGGTGCTGTTGGATTGGGTCTGGCGCGAGCGCTTGTTGATAGCGGTTGTGCAACAACCATTATAGATATTGAACCAACGGTAACGGCGTTAAGGACGCATGGTATCATACAGAGCGGAGTACTGGGTGATTTCGCAATCAACCCTGAAAGGTTTACCGTATACGATAGTATCCTGAAAGCAGATGATAACTATGATTATATGTGTGTTTGTATTAAATCATATTTATCTGAAGCTACGGCGCAGGATATTGCTTCCCATTATACTCATAAACAAACGCCTATTGTTTTGTTTCAGAATGGATGGGGAAATGCAGAAAAATTTATAAGCTATTTCGATAAAGAGAGAATCTTTAATGCACGTGTCATGACCGGATTTATGAAGCAGGAGCTATATCATGTGATTATAACGGTTCATGCTGATGCCATTCGTATGGGAAGCCTCTATCATGGATATGGTAAGAGATTACTATCGTTAGCAGAGGCGCTCACTACAGGTGGAATGGCAGCAGAAGTTGTCAATGATGTGGTAAAGTATATATGGGCTAAGATGCTTTACAATTGTGCGCTTAATCCCCTGGGTGCACTCTTCAATGTAGAGTACGGTGATCTTGGTAAATCAGAATACACAAAAGCAATAATGGATGACATCATAACCGAGATCTTTGAAACAATGCACAGGGCTGGATACACCACGCATTTCAGCAATGCAGCGGAATATATTAATGTGTTCTATGAAAAGCTTTTGCCACCAACAGCAAAGCATCGTTCATCCATGCTTCAGGATATTCAGGCAAAACGAAAAACCGAGATTGATGCCCTCAACGGCGCAGTTGTTGCATTAGCACAACACTATGGATATGAGGCTAAAGTAAATGGAATTATCACAGGTCTGATAAAATTTATTGAGAGTACCTATACCGGCGCTACCTGTTAGCGTTACGCTTATTGCTTTATCGAAAGTCCTGCTAATGCAGTAACAACATTTTTTGCTAACTTCTATGACAAAATCATTTTCAGAATATAGAATTGTTCACCACTACCATCATTCCTGATGATGGAATCTTTTTTTAGGTTGTCAATGATTATAGTACTGTCATCCTATGTAAAAATAGTAAAGCAACCATCACGGTTGCTTTACTATTATCTGTTGTATTAATATGTATTAATAACGCAAAATAAATTAAACAAGCAGGGAAATATCATTCTGAATAGTTTATCCCATCTTTGCCGGTAATTAGCCAGATACTTTTATTCTTGCTATGGAGAGCTATCCTGTAAACATAGTTATTTGACAATCCATTTTCAGATTTGTAGGTAACCCACGATGCACCATTATCTATTGATATATTTAAACCATATTCAGTAGCAACACTTGTTCTACCGTCGGGTTCAATCATAATATCATTTATAATTGATTGTCCACCTATTCCCTGCCAGCTATCAAGATTATCTAAATTTGACTTGTTTAAACCTTTATTGCATCCAACATAAATCTCATTAGCATGTGGGTTAATTGCTATGGCATATACTTCGCCCATATTAGGTGATTTTTGTCCCACTGCTATCCATGAAGTATCTTCTTTACCAAATACATCAATTAACTTTTTCATCTTGAAAGCGCCCTTATTAGTTCCAACAAATACTATACCTGACCTGTCAATTGCAATAACATTATATTTCCCCTTTAAACCGCTGTCGTCCAGTATTTTCCAATTAGCACAGCCATCGTTACTTACACATATTTTATCGCTGGTAATAGCATAAATATATTTATTAGGAGCAATTGCTATATCAACCACCTCATTAGAAGGTAAACCCTGTGATGTGGTAAACTGTGACCACGATGCACCATTGTTTGTTGACTTCCAGATACCTCCATTTTTATCCCCTTTAGAAGCAATTAAAATCATGTTATCGTCTATAACTATTTTTTTGATATGCCCTATCGATACACCCAATGCCTGAGGTACTACTTTTCTCCACGATTTTCCGTAATCAAATGAAATAAAGAGGTCCCCCGATGATGTTCCTGCATAAATGTTACCATTGGTATCCGTAGAAATTGCTGTTAAAGAAGCTCCTGGAGATGGAGTAGCGCTTTTCCATCGCAAACCACTTTCAAGATTTAACTCAAACGATATAAATCCACCAAATACCCACCCTGTAATAGTTTTTTTACCATCATTAAACTGAATCTTGTACCAATAGTCTTCTTTACCTTCAATTTCTGATTTATTCTGTGAACGTCCTATAACATTAACAACATCGCTTCTCTTTAAAGTGCCAATATTTACCCCTCCAGCAGATGGTATATTACGAATGTTGACTGTACTGGCTGTTATTTTACCCTGGGTAGGTTGAAAATCCGTCTGGGCTATAGCAAATGATATGATCGTTAAACATGTTAGTATCGTTGACAAGCACCATAAAAGTCTTTTCATTATTCCCCTCCATTTGTAATATTAATCATAATAATCTTCACATTGATTTGATGAACTTTTGAGTGATATTTCACTTATACATGTGTCAGAATCTTTACCCGGATATACTTTAGTAATAATGAATTTAAATGATGATCCTTTTAAGCTAATATCAAATTTTTGAAAATCAAAAATCCCATCAGATAATTCAACCACTGCTTCGCCACCTTTATTAGATGTAATCTTTAACTGTGCTACTCGTGTATTGGTTTTATATAAGTCTTCACTCTTTGACCAACCGTTAACTATGCTTACCTCTTCAAGATTTATACATTGATCAAACGAAATTTGTATCCATTCGCCTACCCCCGTATCTCCGGATTTCCCTTCACACCATGCGGTCTGCAAGCTGCCATCAAAAGCATTTCTTGGATCAAATTCAAGCTCTCGACCTTCACCTAAAACTAATTGTGATGATGCATTGACGGTTGCACTTCCAATTCCAGGGATAGTTACTTTCTTTATAATAATTTCTCCAGTTCCAACTTTATCTTTGAGCACATATCCTTCTTTTCCAGGATATTGGATAAGGACAAAATCACCTTTTTTATCTATTTTAAATGCAATCTGTCCGGCAAAGACTTTGCCAATTTTATCACTTTTGATAGACGGCCTCATATAAAGGTCGGTATCGGTAAGTACAGTTACAGATTCAAGTTTTCCGTCATGTACATAATTCTCAGCAATCCAGCCTTTGACATCAACATCTTCTATCTGGACATAGTAATACTTTTTTTGGTTTACTACTTTTTCATCAATGACTTTAACAAATTCACCTCTTTTTAATTTACTGTTGGGGACATAAGCAATTTTTTTGTCCTCAGGATTCTGGATTAAATAAACCTCGTTTAAGATTGTTTTTGTTTTTCCTTTACATGCTACAAACGGTACCAAACAAGCTATTAATAGTAATGAAACAAAAAATCTGGTAATCTTCATGGACGTCTCCTTTTGTTAATTTTAGTATTATTGTTTATCAGGATTTTATTAACATTTGTTTAATAGTTACAAATTATTTGTCAATTAAAATTTTATATTTTCCTTTTTTTCGTAATCTGTACATAAACTTTTTTTATAAAAAAGTGCTGGATTTTAGCAAAGTTGTATTAGCATGTATGTCATTTATTTACAATTTTAAAGTAAAGAATGATGATATATGACACCAATAATTTCTTCACTACTTTCGGTTATGCTTATTTTTACTCAGGTTCCCCAAAGAAGTGTAGCAGGGAAAGAGTATATTATCTGCGGCAATAACACCCAGCAAAAAATATATTATACCACCAGCAGCAACTATAGCAAAAATCATAAAGGTGAAAAAGCAATTGACAATGATACGGTAACATCGTGGATGTCACAGCATGATGGCGATCAGTGGATAGAAATAGACTTCGTCGTTAAACGCGTGATAACTGATATAAAGGTTGTTGCAGGTTATAGAGATAACTATCAAACAATTACATACTTCATTTTGCAGTTTATGTATGATGGTAAATGGTTTGATTTTGCCAGGGTTGATTTTACCAGAAAAGAAAAAAAAGGATTATTTGGCACACATAGTGTCTATAATCCGGTGGCGGTTGCTGCACTGGGTGGTATAGATGCCAGCACATTCAGAATATATATCCCACAGGATGCGATAGTTAATGGATATGCTGCCATTGCCGAGATTGAGGTGTATGCAGGTAGTGGAAAACTACAGTATTTTGATAAAAGGTTATATAATCTATGTTTTCCTATTAAGAATGGGCTATTCCCCGAAAACGATGCCGGCTATCCCAATTCGCCTCGAGGATACCGCGGCGGCATACATTACGGACTTGATATATTGTATTATTATAATGAAGATAACTATCAACCAATTTTGCTGGATGAAACAACGCCGGTTTTAGCATGTGCTGACGGGGTGGTTATACGAGCAGATTGTGATTATAAACCACCGGCAGAAGATGAATGGAAAAAGCTTTCGCTGTATTATCAAGGCAATCCCGCAACATTTGTACAACGATCATTTGGTGGCAGACAAATCTGGATAGATCATCAAAATGGGGTGTTATCTACCTATAATCATCTTTCAAAGATTGATAATAAAGTAAATGTTGGCGGCAGGGTAAAAAAAGGTCAACGCATTGGATGGGTGGGAAATTCAGGACTGTTAGGCGAGGCTCAGGGCAAAAAGTGGGGGCAGCACCTTCACTTTGAGCTGTGGGTGGATGGTATTTATTTAGGGTACAATATGAACATCAATGAAATAAAACGTTATTTGCGATGGATATTTGCAATTCGTGATATGGAGGAATAACAATGACTGATATAAAAAAGCGTGCATACCAGTTTATCATTGTTTTTGGCATAATAAGCCTTTTGGGCGACATTATCTATGAAGGTGCTCGCAGCGTTAATGCACAGTATTTAAAGGAGCTGGGTACAAATGCGCTGTGGGTTGGTATTGTTGCAGGGTTAGGCGAATTTGTAGGCTATGGAATACGGCTTGTTTCAGGATACTTAAGCGATAAAACAAGAGCATACTGGCTATTTACCTTTATAGGGTATGGGCTGCTCATCACGGTTCCTTTGCTGGCATTAACCGGCATATGGCAGGTTGCAGCTCTTTTGATGATTGGTGAGCGTTTAGGAAAGGCGTTGCGAAGCCCTGCAAAGGATACGATTCTGTCACAGGTAACAACTCAGGTTGGCAGAGGGTTGGGGTTTGGCATACATGAAGCAATGGATCAGATTGGTGCTATAGCCGGTCCGCTGATGTTTACGTTTATCTTTGCCTATGTGGTTGATTACAACCTGGGGTATAAAATCATGTGGATACCATTTATTTTGCTTATGGGAGTTTTGATCATTGCAAAAATGCTGGTACCACATCCTGAACAGTTTGAAAGCACACCGCACAGTAATTCGTCGGATGCTCTGACCCCAACATTCTGGCTATACAATGCGTTTTCTGCATTTGCAATCATAGGGTTTGCCAGTTTCCCCATTATTGCCTTTCACTTAAAAAGTCAAAATATTGTCAGCGATATGGCCATACCTTTGCTGTATGCGATAGCAATGGGGGTTGATGCTGTCTTTGCCATAATTATTGGCAGATTGTATGATAAAAAGGGACTATCAGTACTATTAGTTATACCAATAGCTTCGGCGATAGTTCCGGTAATGGCTTTTAGTTTTCATTGGGTTGCAGTGACGATTGGGATTATACTGTGGGGACTTGTGATGGCAGTACATGAGACGATCATGCGTGCAGCGATTGCTGATTTGACATCACTGAAAAAACGCGGTACCGGCTATGGCATATTCAATACCGCCTATGGGCTCTGCATGTTTATTGGTGCAACAGCAATGGGCTGGTTGTATGAGATTGATATGCGCTACATTATGGCTTTTTCGTTCATCAATGAATTGATTGCCGTGGTGCTTTTTGTATACATTATAAAATCAATACATTCACAGATGAAATAATGTATTGACATTACTATGATTATGTACTACATTATTATACAAAAGCAATATATAGTATATGTTTTTGCTAATTTTGTAATTAAGGGATGGTAATATGGCATTAGAGCAAAAGGACATGGAGTTTATAGAACATTATTTAAGAGAACATTTACCCCGTATCCTGGCTGAGCAGAGTCTGGCAAAACCGCCGGTGGTATATGAGATAGAGCTTCGTGAACGGATGGTGCGTGTTGAAGAAGAGTTGAAACATCAGCGTGAGTTGATGCAAAAGGGTTTTGAATTGATGGAAAAAAGTTTTCAGATGATGGAAAGACGATTTGAGCAGATAGATAAACGGTTAGAATTGCTGGAAAATAGATTTGATAATCTTTTAAAGCGATTATTCCAGTTTATGATATGGACATTTGGAATGATCATATCAGCTACAGGAATTATTATTGCATTTATGAAGATGTAGTGGTTGAGGTAATGCACTGCTGCTACTGCATATATAAAAGAGAAAAAACAATATGAAATTAAAACTTATTTCGTGGAACGTCAATGGGATTAGAGCTGTTTATAAAAAAGGGTTTTACGATTGGTTCATCAACAACAATGCGGATATTGTATGCTTGCAGGAAACAAAGGCAACAGAAGAACAATTTCCCGAAGAGCTTTTAAAAATTCCTCATTATCACAAATATTTTTCAACTGCCGAAAAAAAAGGGTATAGTGGTGTTGCTTTATTTACCAGGATACAGCCGGTTAAAGTTGAAAAAGGATTTGGCATTCAATGTTTTGATAATGAAGGACGCATACTCATAGCGTACTATGATGCGTTTGTTTTGTATACTATCTATTTCCCCAATGGCAAAGCATCAAAGGAGCGCCTGCAATATAAGATGGATTTTTACGATGCATTTTTAGAACATGCTGAAAATGTGCGCAAAAATGGTCATAGCATTATCATGTGTGGTGATGTTAACACGGCCCATACTGAACTTGATTTAGCCCGTCCAAAAGAAAATGAAACCGTTTCAGGATTTTTACCACAGGAACGTGCATGGATCGATAAGTTTATATCCTATGGTTATGTTGATGCATTTCGTTTATTTGTAAAAGAAGGTGGGCACTACTCATGGTGGGATTACAAAACAAAGGCTCGCGAGCGTAATATAGGATGGAGGATTGACTATTTCTTTATCAGTGAAGATTTAAAAACAAAGGTAAAAGATGCATTTATACAAAAAGATATTGAAGGTTCAGATCATTGCCCTGTGGGTATTGTTATCGACCTATAATCGATAGAGCGCTTTTTTTTGGTAGCTCCATTGTCACAGCCTTTCCATGCACTTTGCTTGATGCTATTATAACTGCGATTCCATGTTTTAAGCGATAATTCCATTATGCACATCCTTTATCTTATACAGAATTAATATGCTGTTAATATAAATAAAAAATGTTTTAGCCAATTTATTGTTACTGTAAATTTTAAAAATGCTTAATAAAAAATATACAAAACAATTATGGGCGATAGTTACTGATGAACGGTTTTATTTTCTAAAAAATTTTATTGAAACCAATTGAATGTTAGTATATAGTAAAATACTATACAACCTGTTTTGTGTTATGGAAGCTACATTACTTATTATTTCATTTCATTATAACAGTAGAGGATTATTATATGCCAGTATATGAATTTAAATGTAAGCACTGCAATGCTGTTTTCAGCGAATTGCGAAAGATAGGTGATACAAAGGCGCCTGAATGTCCAGACTGCCATTCAGATGATACTGAAAAAATATTCTCGGTATTTTCAAGTGGTGCCGGGGTAAAACCATCATGTGCATCATCATCGGGCGGTGGATGAGGTATATAATCTGAGCCAGTTTGGCTCTTTATAAGGCTCTGACCCCAATGTGTCAATAACAGTACTTATTCATGCTCAACGTGTTGTACTGCACTATTTTAAGTGTCAGCTTCTATAGTTTCTTTTATCTTTTCTACTGATTCATTAAGGGTAGCAATAGATAGTTCACCAATTATATTTTGTTTTTCTGATAGCTCATTCAATATGTTTTAGCTTGCTTACTATTGGCAGGTTTTGACGTATCTTTTAGTAAGTTAAGGGCTTTTTCATAACTTGCTGCATCAACAACTAAACTGATATCATCATTATAACCTGTATTTACCAACTTGTCTTCAACCCATTTACTATCTGGTAAATGACCAATAAAAATCTCAACCCAGCCATCTTTTTCTGAGGTAATAAATGCTATAGTTAGTATAATTTTATTTTTAAATAAGCATATATGCAATTGAATTGATTGTCAAGAAAAAACGGGTGGTGAAACGCTATGCTAATCAAACGCTGTAAAAAAGGGTCAGAGGGGTCAGAGCCTATGTACAGTTAATCCCGTAAAAAATTTCTTGCATATATTATTGAATCGATTATCATTTTATTTTGCACTTTGATGATAGTGAAAGGGTATGCCACTCTATGAAAAGGACTATTGCTATTGTCATAGTTTTTTTATGTATCCCTCCTCTTTATGCGGAAAAGAAAAATTACTGTGAGCTTATGCGTGAACTTGTTATTAACATTAGTAAGGAAGCAAAAAAACATAATCCTGAATTTATCATCATTGGACAGAATGCGCTGGAGCTGCTTACCATTAATGGTAAACCAACGGGCAAGCTTGCAAACAATTATTGTCATGCAATGGATGCAATCGGCATTGAAGAGCTTTTCTGGGGGTATTCCCTTAACAAACGATGATGTTCACAGGTTGCAGAAAAAACCAAACGGGGCGCGCAGGTTGGTGATTGCCTATATGTCGGTTGGCGAGGCGGAAGATTACCGCTATTACTGGAAAGCCGGGTGGGAAAAGTCAAAGCCGCAATTTCTGGAACAGGAAAATAAGCTATGGAAAGGCAACTATAAGGTACGATACTGGGATAAACAATGGCATGTAATTTTATATGGAAATGGCAACGAAGAACTTTTTGGCGATAGTTACCCGGGAAGGGTTATTGCCGCTGGATTTGATGGAGTATATATGGATGTACTTGATGCTGCACATTATTTTCAGGAGAAAAAATAAATTTTTTGATTTTTTCAAACTGATTAATTATATTTGAGGAAGGCTTTTTATAATTTAAATATGTATCACAACTTGATTCCACAATAATAGCAAGGAGGGCGTTATGGGTTCGCTAAAGGGTAAGTTTAAAAGCTTAAAGGTAATACTTTCCACGATTGTTGGATTGATTGTAACAACGGCGATTATTATTTTAATTATTATATCATATAATGCTGCATATTCTGAGCTGGAGAAGTCGTATGTCAATCAGATCCAAAATGTTAATAGTGGTATTAATATGCTGGTAGAGCAATACTTTGCTCAAAATATTCAGGTTGCAGAGCTATATGCATCAAGGGATGATGTCCGTGAATCGCTTGTAATGGGTAACTTTGGGCCGGTAACAAAGGAACTGACTGCATTCCTTAACAAATATAAAGAGTTGTATGAAAATATATTTATAGCAACTGCCGATAGCAATCCAGTGATACTTGCTGCAGGTGGTCCCGGCGCAGTTGGTACACGCTATAGAAATGCCAGCTATGCAAGGGCAATTGATGAAGCATTGCAGGGTAAAGTAGGATTAAGCAAGCCCGACAAATCACCGGTGACGGGACAGCCGGTTATCCTTATACAGGTGCCAATTAGGGAAAATGGCAGGATAGTTGGATTATTGGGACTGCCACTTGAATTGGGCAAATATTCATATAAATTAGTAAAGGATGTAAAGATTGGATATACCGGCTACCCCTATGTCACTGATATTGATGGATTGGTATTTGCTCATCCGGAAAAGGAAAACATATTAAAGCTGGAGATGTCTAAGCTGGATTTTGGACAAAAGTTGTTAAGCAGCCCTGATAATACCGTCATTAAGTATAAATGGGAAGGGAAAGATAAAATGCTTGTCGGTGAAAAAAATAAGGGATATGGTTTTATTGTGGCAAGTACCATGTACATGTCCGATATCGCAAATTCTGCCCGTGATATGGCTACAACCATGGTGCTTTTTGGACTGATCATGTTAGCTGGTGCAGTAATAGGTATTTACTATATCATTGCCTCGCGTCTCAATCCTCTGGAAAAATTAAAAACTATAGCCGGTTCACTTGCCGAAGGAAATGTTACCATGCGCTATGAAGGCAGGGTATACAGCGATGAAATTGGTGAGATGTCTACCGCTATTAACAATACTATGGAAAATTTAGAAAAGCTTGTAGCCGAGGTAAAGGTAGCGGTAAGCAATTTAACGCAGGCGGTTAATGAGATAGCCAGCGGCAATGAAAACTTATCGCAGCGTACCAGCGAACAGGCTTCATCACTGGAGGAAATTGCCGCAACAATAGAACAGGCTACTGCAACTATCAAGCAAAATGCGGATCATGCATCAAGAGCAAATCAGATAGCGGAAAAGACAAGTGAGCTGGCAAAAAATGGCAATACGCTGGTTGGCGATGCAGTAGTGGCAATTAATGAAATAAATGCATCCAGCAAGCGGATAGGCGAGATACTTACGCTTATCAATGAGATTTCATTCCAGACAAACCTGCTTGCGTTAAATGCAGCCGTTGAAGCTGCACGAGCGGGAGAGCAGGGCAGAGGTTTTGCGGTGGTTGCTGGCGAAGTGCGTAATTTAGCACAACGCTCAGGCAGTGCCGCTAAGGAAATAGGTGAGCTTATTCGCGATTCATTAGATAAGATTGATACCGGTACAACACTGGTAAACAAAAGTGGTGAGGCGTTGAAGGAGATTATGCAGTCTATACAGGATTTGTATAAAACAATAACTGAGATTGCAACAGCAAGTGATGAGCAGAAGCAGGGAATAGATCAGATAAATGTAGCAATATCGGATCTGGATACGATGACTCAGCAGAATGCAGCCCTGGTAGAAGAGACAGCAAGTGCAAGCGAAGAGATGGCAAATCAGGCACAAGAATTGGCAGATATGATGGAACGTTTTGTGATTAGAGATGAGGTAAGTCAGAAGATTTATGGGACAAAACATAAAGAATTACATCTTCATGCTGCTGATTCAGCAAAAAAACCTGTGACAAAAAAGGTAGATAAGCAGGTAAAATCAAAAGAGGAGAAGAAAGAAGAAGAAAAAAAGGAAGAAGGCAAAAACAATAAGCTTATTGATGATGGATTTGAAGAATTTTAAATTGAACTATAGTGCGAGGTGAATCATGGCAGAGGATGCCATACGGCAGGTATTTCTGGCAGAGACAAAAGAGTTGCTGGAAAACCTTGAAAATGATATAGTACGCTATGAAGAAACTAAAGATCCTGAATTGATACACTCTATTTTCAGGTATGTGCATACGTTGAAAGGTGGATCAGGGATGGCCGGATATGATGATGTGTATCAATTTACCCATGCTCTTGAAAATGTTCTTGATTCAGTACGCAATGGTATCATACCCATGGACGATTTGCTTGCAGATATTGTGTTTGCCAGTATAGATGTCATCCGCTTGCGTTTATATACCGATAGTGACCAGCAGCAGATGCTTGAGAAATTTAATTTGCTTCAAAGTAAGATTAATGATATAGAAACACTTTTGCAAAAAAAGGAGCAAGCGGAAACAACCGAAGAACCAGAAGAAAGAAAGTCTATCTATAATTTTTTCCGGGTAAAAGCTAAATTCAGAGATGATATTTTTAAATTTGGAATTGATCCGCTCATAATAATGGAAGATTTATCTTCATTGGGAAAGATTGTTGAATTACGTGTTAATCGAAATAATGTTCCATTGCTGGAAGACATTGATCCAGAACAGTGCTATATTTCATGGGATATAATTTTAAAAACCAAGAGCAAGGCTGAGGCTCTGGATGACGTTTTTATTTTTGTACGGGATGACAACGAAATCACTATTACAGATGTAACAAAGAATTATGTGGCTGAACTGGTTATTGAAGATGTTCCAAAATTAGGTGAGCTTTTATTATCCCGTGGCATGTTAACAGAAAATGAATTTGACAATGTTTTAAACGAGCACGAAAAGACCAAAAAAAAGGTAGGGGAGATAGCTGTTACTAAAGGATATATAGAAGAAAATGATGTATCGTTAGCTTTAAAAGAACAGGAAGAAATAAAAAAACAGATAAGTACCTCTACTTTGCGAGTAGATGCAAAAAAAGTAGACAATCTCATGAATCTTCTAGGTGAGCTGGTAATTGGATTTTCAGGTATTAAACGAATTGCCGAAGAGATTGATGATGAAAATGCTTACCGGTTGAATAATGCATTATATAGCGTTGACCGTATCATACGGGAATTTCAGGAGCATCTGATGCGTGTGCGAATGGTGCCCATTGGACCGGTATTTGAACAGTACAGGCGGTTTATCCGCGATACTGCAAAGGCACATGGCAAATCAATACGTCTGGAAATAACAGGTGGTGATACTGAGATTGACAAGACCGTGATAGAGAGGATCAGTGATCCTTTAAAACATTTGATACGCAACGCTATAGATCATGGAATTGAAGCACCTCATGATAGGGAACAAAAAGGGAAACCGCGCGATGGGCTTGTCTCATTAAAAGCATACCATCAGGAAGGGAATATGTTTATTGAAGTGAGCGATGATGGAGCAGGTATTGATAAAGAAAAGGTAATAGAAAAAGCAGTGGCTAAAGGACTGCTGTCAAAGAATGATGAATTTCAAGATAATAAATTATATGATTTTCTTTTTGAACCGGGTTTTTCAACTTCAGAATCTGTTGGTGATCTTTCCGGCAGGGGGGTAGGGCTTGATGTTGTGAAGACTAATATTGAGGCATTACGTGGCACGGTTGATATTCTAAGTGAAC
>JAKPOE010000469.1 GCA_029548025.1 Spirochaetota bacterium | reverse complement strand
TTTTATAAATTTATACCCCATGAAATAAAATTTTTTGATTTGTTTGATAGACAGGCTGATAAAATGGTAGAAGCTGTCATATGCTTTAAGGAATTTGCTGAAAAAGGAATATTTGACGATAGTTGTATTGAAAGGATGCGTTTGTTAGAGCATCAAAGTGACAGCATCGCACATGATATTATTGATAGCCTTAACAGAACTTTTATAACACCATTTGATAGGGAAGATATCCACTCATTAACCAATAAGCTTGATGATGTGGTTGATTTAATTTATGCTATATCAAAGCGTATGCGGCTATATAAATTAAAAGGGAAAAATGCAGATGTTCAGGAGTTTTCCAGGCTCATAATGCAATCAGTGCAATCATTATCTCTTGCTATAAAAGGTTTGCGAAATCACAGACAGCCACAAATAATTCAGCAAGCCTGTATTGAAATAAATAAAATAGAAAATATCAGTGATCAGTTGCGCGATGTGGTTATACAGAGGTTATTTAAAAGTAAAAAGGATCCTATTGCAATTATCAAGTGGAAAGAAATATATGAATTATTGGAAACTGTATTAGATGTCTGTGAAGATGTTTCCAATATTGTTGTTTCCATTCTTGTTAAACAAGGTTAAATCTTTATGACTATCTATATCTTTTTTTTGATTGCGCTGGCATTGCTGTTTGATTTCCTTAATGGTTTCCATGATGCAGCCAATTCAATAGCTACCGTCGTATCTACAAGGGTACTATCACCCCGCTATGCTGTATTGTGGGCAGCCTTTTTTAATTTTGTTGCTTTTTTATTTTTTGGACTGCATGTTGCTGGTACCATAGGCAATGGTATTATTGATGTTTCTATCATGGATAATACAGTAATACTGGCAACACTAACCGGTGCGTGTATGTGGAATATCATAACATGGTATTTAGGGTTGCCAACAAGTTCATCACATGCTCTTATTGGAGGGTTGATTGGCGCTGCATTGATGAAAGTTGGCACGAAAGCATTGGTG
>JAKPOE010000201.1 GCA_029548025.1 Spirochaetota bacterium | reverse complement strand
TCAGGACTTTTATTTGTAGTGGGAGCTATTATTCATGTGGTGGGCATAGTTGAGGCATATAATGATGCTATTGAAATAAATGAACAGCAATACTATTTTGGGGCTGAAAGATCTCCATGTCCTTATATTGCTAAGAAGTAGCTGCTTTATGGGAATCAAAATCTTTATTAATACCTTACAGTAATACTTTCGCATCAGCATGCAGACCATCAATCTATAAGGCTTCTAAGAATTTTTTGTATGTATAGTTGTCCCCACTCTCGTTATCTGATGGGTTTATTATTTTGTGGTATAAATTTGTTTGTGATGTGTTCCCCAAATAATGATTTGCCTACTTAACTAAGATATAGTCAATTATTTACCATGAATGATGTTTGTTGTTCTTTATCTATATATTTAAATAATTAACAGCTATAATGAGTGTCAATACTGATTTCCCTTCATAGTATGGTAAAATATAGTAAATGGATAATGATTTTAAAATAAATTTTAAAAAATAACACTTTTATAAACAATTTGTCATTGAAAATGTACTATAAAAAAGCTATAGTATAGTACAATGATATACCTATTAAACACTTTTTAAATAATTGAAATTTATTTTCTTGACATGTAGTATGGTATATTATTATTTTGTCATTTCACAAGGGGCCCATAGCTCAGCAGGTTAGAGCGGCTGACTCATAATCAGTAGGTCCGGGGTTCGAGTCCCTGTGGGCCCAAGAGTAGAGCTAAATCCTCTATTATTGTTTTTTCTGTATTTAATAATATAAGATTGCAATAAAGTGGTAAATTGAAAAATCGTGGAGAGGTGTATGTACGCAATAGTTGAAATAGCCGGGAAACAATATAAGGTTGAAAAGGATAAAACTGTAGCTGTTGACAAATTGGATGCAAAGGATAATAATGAAATCGCTATCGACAAAGTTATAATGTTTGTTGATGGTGAGAAAGTACTTATTGGGCAACCGTATTTATCCAACGTTGTGGTAAAGGCAAAAGTTGATGGAATGGTTCGGGGTAAAAAGGTGCGCGGAATAAAATTCAAGAGGCGCAAAAATTATACTAGAACATTTGGGCATAAGCAGCACTATACAAGTATAACTATTGTTGATATGTCTGTGCAGTAGTGATTAATGTCACTTTACAGGGGATTATTCTACGTGACGGAAACATTGCATTATCCGGCAGCGAAATTGTTATAACGATTACGGGACATTCTACAAAAGCTGCAAAGGGCAATGATATTGTTTGTGCTGGTGTTTCAGCATTAGCGCAATCCGTAGTAGTTGCTCTGGAGTATTGGGCGATAGTTCATAGTATTGTTCAGGATGATGGATTGTTACGGTTTTCAATACATGTTCCTTTATTAAATGACAGGGAGATAACCCGCTGCGAAAGTATAGTAAGCGTTTTAGTTATTGGTTTAAATGAAATACGAAAACAATATTCACAATTTTTAACTATTAATGTTAACGAGTAAATTTTGATACTATTTTGATAATTATTGTAAATAAGAGGTGAATACATGGCACATAAAAAAGGTGGTGGTTCATCACGAAATGGTCGTGATTCTCATGCTAAACGGTTGGGAATAAAAGTATCTGGTGGCCAGTTTGTAAAGAGTGGCTCAATAATTATACGACAAAGAGGAACAAAACTTCATCCCGGTTTAAATGTAAAGCGCGGCAGTGACGATACACTCTTTGCGGCGGCTGATGGTGTAATAAAATTTGAACGGCTTGGTAAAGAACGGAAGAAGGTTTCGGTATATCCTGTACAATCATAATTACGTTACCAGTGTAATTGTAATTGTATATTAAAAAGCTATTGAATAAAGTTATTGAATGAATAATAAAAGGGGTAAGTTTTTAAGCTGTGGCCCCTTTTTCTTTTTTGTACATACTGCTCAATGGAATAGTGTTTGCAGTAAACTCCTTTGCATTGCATAAATCTCCTTACTCTATCGTTGAAACTGCTCCCTCAAGGGTAAACATTATCATGTTGTGACGAAGAAAAAGTGAAAATGGGGTAGCCTATAAACTCAATTTTAGAAAAATACATCAATTGCGATACTATCAGTAATATAACAAATAATACTATAGTAACATAGTGATTAATAAATACATGTGCAGTATTAAGTGCTGTCCTTTTATGCTATTATCTATCAAAAACGTAAGGAATGATTTGTGGCTAAATTTACCGATACTATAACGATAAAAATTAAGGCTGGCAATGGCGGTGCAGGTGCTGTTTCGTTCAGGCGTGAGAAATATATTCCAAAAGGTGGTCCTGATGGAGGCGATGGCGGAAAAGGCGGTGATGTCATTATACAGGCACAGCAGGGATACTATAATTTAGGGCACCTGTTTAAGGATAGAATATATAAAGCAAAAAATGGCGGATATGGCATGGGACAAAACCGACATGGCAAAGATGGGCAGGATTTAATTATTAAAGTGCCTGCGGGTACTGAAGTTTTTGATACACAAACAGGTGAGCCCTTAGCTGACCTTGTCAATGAAGGCGATAGTGTATGCGTTGCAAAGGGTGGCATTGGTGGGAAAGGAAATGCATTTTTTAAAACATCTACCCATCAAACACCGCGATTTGCTCAACCTGGTATGCAGGGTGATGAGCGTACGGTAACGTTAAACCTTAAATTAATAGCTGATGTTGGGCTGGTTGGGCTTCCCAATGTTGGGAAATCTACGTTGCTTGCAAAAATAACTAATGCTCAGCCAAAAATTGCCAATTATCCTTTTACCACGCTTATACCCAATTTAGGGGTCATTGAGCAGGGAGAGAAGGTTATTACGATAGCTGATATTCCCGGGATTATTGA
>JAKPOE010000450.1 GCA_029548025.1 Spirochaetota bacterium | reverse complement strand
GATGGCTGAGCATATCTTACAAACTGGCAAACCATTATTTATTTAGTCATAGAAAATCTATGCAAACAGGAGGAAAATTTTTATGAGAGATGCATATATCGTACAGGCTGTCAGAACACCTGGGTGCCGTAGAGGCAAAGGTGCTTTTGCTCAGACACGACCCGAAGATTTGCTTGTCACTGCTCTACAGGGTGTAATCGAACGAGCAAAGGTTGACAAGAAAGTCGTTGATGATATTATGGTCGGTTGTGCTTTCCCTGAAGCTGAACAGGGGTTAAACGTTGGTCGTATAGCTGCTCAGATGGCAGGATTCCCCGATGATACATGTGGTGCAACAGTTAACCGATTTTGTGCTTCTGGTCTGGAAGCCATAGCAATATCAACAATGCGTATTCAAGCCGGATGGTGTGATGTAGCTATAGGTGCTGGTTTAGAATCCATGTCGATAGTCCCCATGGGAGGCAATATGCCACGCCCTCATCCCTACTGGGCAAAGCAGAATCCCGACGTTTATATCTCAATGGGAATAACAGCAGAAAATGTTGCCAACAGGTATAAAATTACCCGTCAGATGCAGGATGAATTTGCCTATCATTCACAGATGAAAGCTGCTGAAGCTCAAAAGAACAAGCTGTACAATGAAATTGTTCCAACAAAGGCTACTAAGTTTGTTCCCCAGCCTGATGGCACTATTAAGAAAGAAGAATTTATGCAGGACTTTGATGACGGTGTTCGTTCAGATACTACAATTGAAGGGCTTGGAAAACTAAAACCAGCCTTTGCAGCATTTGGTTCAGTTACTGCTGGCAACTCTTCTCAGACCACTGATGGTTCTGCTGCTACACTTCTTATGAGCGAAGAAGCATGCCGTAAATACGGTGTAAAACCACTGGCAAAAGTTAAAGCTTACGTTGTTGCAGGATGCAAAGCAGATGAAATGGGTGTTGGACCAGCTTATGCCATTCCAAAACTCTTAAAGCTTGTTGGACTGGATATTAAAGACATAGGCATATTTGAGATCAATGAAGCATTTGCATCACAGGCAGTTTACTGTGCACAACAGCTTGGTATAGCTGATCCAAAAGAATGGGCAGTTGACAGCAAAACACGCCGTATCAATGTTAATGGCGGAGCTATAGCTTTAGGGCATCCATTAGGATGTACCGGTGCAAAATTGGCTGCACAGATCGTTAATATGATGACTAAAAACGGTATTAAATACGGTATTGAGTCAATGTGTATCGGCGGCGGTATGGGTGCTGCTGCATTGTTTGAATTAGTTGAAAAGTGGTAATTACGAATACATTTTAATAAAAAAAGCTGCTCTGATTTGAGCAGCTTTTTTTTATTGTAAAAAAATATATCTTCATCAGAGTACATCAATAACACCGGTAATCAAAAAAATATAGCCTGCTGTAGCTTGCACTTATTTGCAAAACACTACATAATACATAGTAACTATCGCCCAGTATATGATGCATGTACGATAGTTATTGTGAAGGCATTGTAAGCCATAGAATGCCTTGCAGTGTTGAAAAAATGCAGGCGAAAAATTTTCTTCTCAATGGAATAGATCATTTTTACGACAATTATAGTACAGTATTGTACAAGGGGGATTATTTATGATTCAAAACAGCTTTGATATGAAACAGTGGAAGATGGAACAGATAAAGTACTTTAAAAAGTACCAGAGC
>JAKPOE010000189.1 GCA_029548025.1 Spirochaetota bacterium | reverse complement strand
AAACACATTGGTATTGTCAGTGATTATCTACAAACACACTACCCACAGGAAACCATGGTTGCTGAAGTAGTTGCATCAGGATTTTTCAGCAGCATGGGCTTATACCAGGAGCTATCGCCTGCCATGGAACAAAAAGCATTGACTATTTTACACTCACTTGAACTGGTACACTATGCACAGACTCCGTTTGGCAAGCTTTCGTATGGGGAGCAAAAACGTGTTCTCATCGGGCGGGCACTTGTTTATGACCCGGATATTCTTATCCTGGATGAACCATGCAATGGTCTGGATATGAAGGCTCGCGAAGAATTTTTGCAGCAATTAACCATGCTGATTAAAACAGGTAAACATATTATCTATGTTACGCATCATGTTGATGAAATAATGCCATGGATAAACAGGGTGCTACTTTTGAATAATGGGCAATGTATGTATGCTGGCACTAAAAATATTTTGCTTAATGAAGATGTCATAAGTAAGGTCATGGGATGTTCTGTAGGTATCTTTCAACATAATTCGCGCATCTTTTCTTATGTTAAATAAAAATACTTGGTAAAAATATACCTGCATTGGGTTGCTTAACGGTTTGTAAATTTTTTTCATTAAACAATACGGCTGAGTAATCAGCCGTATTGATACAACAGTAGGGGGCTATTGGAGTCTTCGCTTCAAGACTTCTTCGGGCTGCACACCAACCATACGGTCAATTTCTTTACCATTGTCAAAAAGTATAAGAGTTGGTATAGCGCTTATGCCAAACTTTTGGGCAGTACCGTGATTAACATCGGTATTGCATTTAACTATTTTTGCATTGATGCCATTTGATACAAGCCTTTCTAAAATTGGCGTTTGTAATCTACAGGGGACACACCATGGAGCCCAAAAATCAACCAGTACTTTTCCACTTGTTTGCAACACTGATGAGTCAAATGTTGCATCGGTAACTTCCTGAATTAAAGCCATTAAAGAGCCTCCGTTATTGAAATATATATTAAGAATATAATAAAATTCTTAAATACTGACAACAAAAATATTTTTATTGGCGATAGTTATTTACAATTTTTTTTAAATTTACAAAATCAAAGGGTGTATAGTGAAAATTAATTTTTGAAACATTTTTGAATCAAAACTATTGGTATAACTATATTTGTTTATTACTTATGGGGTGCGGAAGATGTTTTTTAGAAGTCTATAATTTTTCTTGAAATTAAAACAGTATTTATATATAGTATCATTGATGAGTACCAGGGGTAAAATATTGAAAGATAAAAATAAAAAGGGGGATACTATGCCGTCAGCTCGATTTACGATAACACCAGAAGTCAAGAGGCAGATTGTTAAAATTATTGATGATCGCATCAATGAGGTTCATGTAACAAAAGAAGATTTTTCAGAGTTAAAATCTATTGTTAAGGATATTGCAAAAGCCCAAAAAGAGTTAACACAGGTACAGAAGAAGACTGAGCAGCAGGTAGCAGAGTTAACACAAGCACAGAAGAAGACTGAACAACGAGTAGCAGAGTTAGCTGAAGCTCAAAAAGAGCTTGCTGATGCTCAAAAACGTACTGAAATAGAAGTTAAAAGTCTTGTAGCAGGATTACATGATACAAGAGTAGAATTAGGAGGGTTATCAAGAAGTTTTAGCTATGCATTTGAAAATGAAGCATATAGGCATTTGCCTGCGGTACTGAAGGAAAAGTATGGATATACTATCAAAGAGCGAATAGTAAGAGCAGAAATAGGTGGAAAAGAAATAAATTTTTTTGCCAGAGCTATGAAAGACGGTAAAGAGGTTTTTATAGTAGGTGAATCAAAAATACGGTTAGAATCTACCTGGCGGAAAGATGTTTTTTCTGAACTTGAAGATAAGGTGAATGCTGTAAAAGCTGAATTTGGTGATGTTGAGGTTGTACGATTACTGGTTACCCATTTTGCCAAAAAAGATTTTTTGGATGAAGCTGAAAAGATGGGTGTTATTGTTGTGCAAAGTTATCAGTGGTGATTATCGGTGATAGCAAGATACGATGTAACAGTAAATGATCTTAGTATTAATGCAATGTCATCCTGAGCAATAGCGAAGAATCTTCTTTATAAACAAACAAATTCTTTGGAATTGCATCCCTCAGAATGACAATGCTGGACGTGTCATTCTGAATCATATGATGCTCAGGTTTCAGGATTTATGATAATTATTTTGATTATAGGTCAAGCCCGGAATGATATTGACGCATAATTTTATTTTGGAGAAGAATGCCCATGAAAATTACTGTTGAAAAAATAGCAGAAGATGACCTTAAAAAACAAGGCGTATTGTCTTGGCCAATATGGCAGAAGGAGATATCCGATTTTGATTGGTTTTATGATACAACCGAGCAATTTTATGTTCTTGAGGGTGAAGTTGAGGTTGATACCGTTGATGGGCAAAAGGTGCGATTTGGTGCTGGTGATTTTGTTACCTGTCCAAAAGGTATACAATGCACATGGCATGTGAAAAAACCAATACGAAAGCACTATAATTTTAAATAGTGTTGATTGTCATATTTTTTGGAAAGTATTTTTTATTTGATGGAGGTTGGAAAATGAAAGGCTACAACAGTATAATTATTGTTTTACTTGTATACGCTCTTTTTTCAGGTTGTGCAACACAGCAAAAAAAAGTGGGATGTATTGAAGGTAAGTGTGATGAGGGGTATGGTGTGTATGTCTGGGAAGATGGTACAATGTATGCTGGTAACTTTAAATCAGGCAAGTTCCATGGGCAGGGTACCTATACATGGGCAAATGGTATGACATACACGGGAATTTATGTTGATGGCAAAAGGCATGGCTATGGTGTTATGACATGGCCTGATGGTAGTTCTTACAGAGGAGAATTTTACAACGATGAGATTACAGGAAAAGGGAAATATATATATGCTGACGGTAAGATATACACAGGCCCAATGGTAAAGGGTAAAGCTAATGGTATTGGTATATTGGAATGGCCTGATGGTACACGATATGAAGGTGAGTTTGTCGATAACAGGATTGAGGGCAAAGGAACTCTTATCTATCCTGATGGCCGTACATTAAAGGGACGTTTTATTAATGGCATTTTAGTTAATGAATAGTGTAGCTTTGTAAAAAATTAGTGTACCACAACGGCAATTTATCATTCATCAATAGTTAAATCTTATTTCCTTTTTGCTGTGCAAATAATTTTGCACCTTCCAATGTTTCACCGTTGCGTATGACATCAGTTCCTCTGGCAAATTCTATTTCCAGAGCTTCAGATAATGGCATATTAAAACCCTTATAAACTGCCATCCTGTCACTTCGCATACATTGTTGTGGGAAGGAAGCAATCTTGTGAGCCAATTCCAGTGCTGCCTGTTTTATATCTTTATCTGTAACGAGATAGTTGACCAATCCAAACTGATATGCTTCTTCTGCATTAATTTCCCTGCCAGTAATAATTAAATCTAATGCTCTGCTTAATCCAATTAAGCGGGGCAACCGTTGAGTACCTCCGTCAATAAGTGGAACGCCAAATCGTCTGCAAAACACACCAAATTTAGCAGTCATATCAGCCATGCGAATATCGCACCAGCAGGCTAATTCCAGCCCCCCTGCCACTGCATACCCTGATATTGCTGCAATAACAGGCTTTGAAAGCAACATGCGCGTTGGTCCAAGAGGCCCATTATCCTTGATGTTTGGATTAAGCCTGTTTTTACGGTGTCCATCCTCAGCAATTGCCAGTAGATCAGCGCCGGAACAGAAATTGCCCCCGGCTCCGGTTAAGATTGCAACTTTTAAATTTTTGTTGGCATCAAATTGTTGAAAAGCATTACTCAACTCATCGGCAGTATCACGGTCAATGGCATTACGAACTTTTGGCCTGTTTAGGGTGATTATCACAATATCATCAACTATCTCATGGAAACTATTACTATTCATTATCTAATCCTTTCATTGTTTAATTTTGAAACTATTACATTACAAAAAAAACTACTTGTTGTCAAATTAATAGTGTAGTGCAAAGATAAAATTTATTGTAATAGTATAAGCGATACCGACATGATAAACATGCCAGAGATAAATCCTAAAATTGAATAATGGTGCTCACCATATTTTATTGCTGATGGTAATAATTCATCCACTGATATGAACACCATAATGCCTGCAATACATCCAAATACAATCCCAAAGATGGTGTCGGACATGTAGGGTAATAGGATTAAAAAACCTATTAACGCTCCAACAGGTTCTGCTAATCCGGAAATAAAAGAATATACAAAAGCTTTTCTTCTGCTCTTGGTTGCATGGAATATAGGCACAGCAACAGCAATACCTTCAGGGATGTTATGCAGCGCAATAGCAATTGCAATAGGAATCCCAACCTTTGTATCATGGAGAGCAGCAACAAATGTAGCCAGCCCTTCTGGAAAATTGTGTATGCCAATAGCAAGGGCTGATAAAAGCCCAAGCCTCATAAGCTGCTGCTCCCGGTTTGTTGCTGGCAGAGGCATAGTTTCAACACGCTTTATCTCATGCGGATTTTCTGCCGATGGAACAATAATATCAATTATTCCTGTTAATGCTATGCCACCGAAAAAGGATATTAATGCAAACCAGCCTCCTGACTTTCCATATTCATGGTACAATACATCAAATGATTTTGAAAGTATCTCCATCATGGAAACATAGATCATTACACCAGCCGAAAATCCCAATGCAAGCGATAGTACCTTTGTATTGGTTTTTTTGCTGATGATTGAGATTGCACTCCCTATACCAGTTGCAAGTCCTGCTAACAATGTTAAAATGAAGGCAAATACAACATTGGGATTGTGTAGCATAGTATATTACACTCTTTTTAAAAATCTGTTTTCATCATATCTGATACGGGGACCATATATCCCGCCGATTGCACGCTTACCGGCAGAGATTACCATGACAACAACAGCGTCCTCTGGTAATTGTAATATTTTTTTTATGAGCTTTGAATCATATCCTTCCATGGGGCATGAATCATATCCATACGCACGTAGTGAAAGCATAAGGTTTTGACATGCCAGCGCTGTTGACTTCACTGCCCATATTTTCATATGGCAGTGTGAAACTGGTTCATGGATGACAGGAGTCTTTAATCCCCGAATGAAAAAGAGTATCCTTTTTATCAATCCCCATATTCCAAATAATCCTTGATTGTAAACAAACGGTACCAGCTTTTTATAATAGGCAATGGCTGATTTTGGCACATTCCCGGCTGCCTCAAAAAGTTGTACCATCTCTTTGGCATGCTCTTTCCATGTATTTGTTCGTGCAACTGCCACAAACAATGCTGCAGCGCTTTTTGCTGCTATCTGTTCAAGGCATGCCTTGTTCATCTGCTGCCGTACTTCTGGGGTAGCAATGTGATATATCTCCCATGGCTGAAGGTTTGATGAATTTGGTGCCAGCAGTGCATTGCGAAGGCATTGTTGAATTATTTTATCAGGAATTGGTTCCTTTTCATAGATGCGAACCGATCGTCTGGAATCAATCACTTTTTGAAATTCTTTAGCATCAATCTTTGGTGCTTTTTCGTGGTATCGGAAACCAGGGTCTTTTGTTAAGATAGTATCGTTACTCATTGTTATTATTCCTCCTGAAAATAGATTTTGTTATTTTAGCGCATTATAATGCGCCCCTGCTGTAATCTAAATAATTATCCAAAATCCCGAATCAGGGTTCAGGATAACTATCGTCAGTTATTTTCATACCGTATGGATGACCGGATGCCAACCATTGTCAACTCACTTCGCAGAATTATTTTGCATTTGCAACCACCGTGTAACAATTAATAAAAAAATTATTGCAATAATACTATCATTAATTGTATAGACATTAATTGTTATTATACTGACAATGTAATGTCAATTACTAAAAAATAAGGCATATTCAAAACTTTAAATTGTAATACCTCTATGGACACAAGAAAATGATAAAACTGTTTTTGCAAGTTATGGATTGGAAAAACAAGCAGTTTTAAAATACCATAAGGTATGTGCGGCAAGAATGTGTGATAGAGCAATTTTAATTTTTTCATTATTTTGAGGGTTGTATGAATAACATTCACCGCAGAAAAGTTAAATATCTTAAAGCCTGTGCACATGGCTTAGATCCGGTTGTGTTGATAGGTAAAAATGGTCTTTCTAAGGCTGTACTCAATGCAATTGATGAAGTGTTATTGTGCCATGAGCTTATTAAGATAAAGTTTATCGATTGCAAAGAAGAGCGCAAAGAATTAGCCCGGCAGATTGTTGAAAAAACAGGAAGTAATTATATTACCATGATTGGTAATGTGCTTATTATCTACCGCCAACATCCTGAGGCTGACAAGCGCCAATATGAATTGAAGGCTATATAACTTATTTAGATAATGTTTTTGCATCGATATATCTGTCGCCCTTCAAAAAGATGTGTTTGTATAAACATGCCCTTTGTTCTTGAATTAAGAACATTATATACATCCTCAGTAATGAATAGTCCTTCATCAGCAGTGTATTTTTGCCCTAAGTGAAACAATGAATTAATGCAATCTGATATTATTGTACCCGTTTTGCCATGTGGTTGATATACGGTATTACCAATATGCATGGCTATCCTGTAATGAATTATTTGATTAAAGAGTGTGTGCTCAAGCGATATAATACTGCGATTGACCGTAAGACGAATTGCACTATCGACAGCAGGGAGTGATTTCCCATCAAAGGGGAAAATAAATAAACCCGTAGCATCCATCCACATCCATAGTTTGCCGTCCAGTTGGTTCAGTGTATTTTCAACAAAATGACGAAATGAAAAAATTTTACTATCCAGATGCTCAGATGCAATATGTTTTTTCAATTCATGCACATCAAGAATTTCAATTAAAAGAAAACAGAAGGTGTATTCCTGTTCTGGTTTGATGCTTTTCCATGAATCTCTGGCAATAATGTATTTTTTTTGCGGTGTTTCTGATAATGTAATTGATTTAAAGGTAACTATCGCCCGTATACGACTTTCTGAAATTGGATTGTTACAGGTTTCTTTTGTTATATAATCACATGCATTATTGTGAAAAAACCATGCAATATCGCTGAACGTATTTTTGTAATCTATTATTCCATAAAACATTGATTCTTTATTAAAATATTTTATATATTTCTGAATGTCAGCTTGTTGTAGCCCGGTAATATCTAAATAGTATAATGAATTTGCAGTGGTTTTTTTTGGTTTATTGTATTCATCACGATCAATGAATTCAATAGAATATTTTTTTGATTTCATCAATGTCCCAAAAGTCTTTTGTAACGATGATGCATTTTTTTTATGATAGAGTACAGTGATATTCATATATCTTCCCATTTTACTGTGTGAGTATAATAAGGTGTGGCGCTCTTCCTGGTTAAAATAAAAAGTTTTGCAATATCGGGATGTAATGATGCATATATTGTGTTGCTTATGGTAATTGCATTGATTGGCGTATAGTGTGATTCTATTTCCATGATTTTTTTTACCAGTTCAGTTTTTTTTAATTCTTCCGAAGAATGTTTGTAAGCACAATAACCGGTATCAATTGCAATTCTGGCATTGACTGCTTCAGGCAGTTTTGATACAAGCTCGTTAAATAAAAAAAGTTCGTGTAATATCTCTATAGCAGCAAAAACGGCAGTCATATTTTTATTGCCCAGAATAAAAGCAGCTATGCAGCCATCACCTTCCCAGTTCCATATCCTGCCATTACGCTGCTCAACAGCAGACGTTACAATGGTTTGAATGTTTTGATAGGTATGAGCAATTAACGGTGGTGTATATTTTCTTACAAGCTGTGTATTTGCTGCAATGTCCATTCTGAGCAACGTGATGATGTATTCTTCATTTTCTTCTAAAACACCCCAATGTTGAGTTTTTCTGGTGTTTGCGTTTTCAATAAAAATGTGGTTATTTTTATCAAAGATAAAACCCAAATTGATTATTTCTGTAACTATTTCGTGCAGATGAGCTATAGGGTACCTGCGTCCCATGATGCCGTATTCCTGTGCCTCCATCAGGGCGCACACTAACTTAAAAAAATATTTTGATTCGCTGAAATCGTGCACAATCTGGGATGCGGCATCTTTATTGGGGATTGGCATACTTTCTGAAAAGCCCATGATTTTGTGGAGATCGTAATGAGGTATAATACTTTTTGCAATGCGCTCCATGGTGTGGACATCCATGGATTTTGTCAGTGCTTTTTCCGTTATCGATAAAATGGAGAAGGGAATTTTCATAATATTGATACATTAAACGGCATTTAAAATTTTGTCAAAAATTTTTTGTTGTAAAAGAATATTTTATATGATAAAAATAATTATGAGGATATATTAATTATCAGAAGTTGATGTTATAGCAGCGGAATTGATGCATGTTCGTGTGGTGGTGCATATGGTAAGGATCATAACGAGAGGTTGTTTTGCAGTTGAATATATACTAATTGTGTTAAGGAACATTCCATGAGCTCTTTTTCATCATACGATATTCCCAAAACAGATAACAACGACGTTTTCCAGCGCTTTACAGAATATTTTCATAAACCATCAGCATCTCATGTCGATTCGTTAAGCGATAAATTACGCTTTTTCAGGCAACACAATAATCTGAGTTATGAACAGCTGGCCGCTATAACTGGCATATGTGTGGAGTTGTTACAGAAAATAGAAGAACGCAGAGCGTATCCTTCCTTGCGAGTAATTCATCAGCTTACACGGTCACTGCAACAGGCAAAGGTAATAGCCCCGGGCACCCCTGTTGAATGGGGATATACGGTCATAAAAAAGGATGATGTTATACAGTTAAAAAATGAAAGGCCTAAAAATATTTTTTTGAACAATGTTGAACCATCGCATACTGCCGATGAAGCTGATGTTAATGAGGTAGTTGCTGTTAAAGCATACATTATTACACTGGAAGGGAATTATACAAAGAAGGATTTTTCCATCCACAATGGTGAAGAATTTATCCATGTTAAAAAAGGTTCCATTAAAATAACTCTTGGTTCAAATGAAGTTATTTTAAACCATGGTGACAGTATCTATTTTCTATCGCTCATACCACACAAAATAGAAAATGTTGCATCCAGCGAATCAGTAATCCATGTCATTGTTTATCAGGAATAACCTTAAACCTGATAAATCTTATTCAGATTAATATGACAATACCCGCCTGGATTTTTATCTAAATAATCTTGATGGTATTCTTCGGCTTTAAAAAAATTTATAGCTTTAGCTACTTCAGTAGTAACTATCGCCCCCCTGGATGTAATTTGCTGAATAATGGTATCAATAGTAATTTTTTGATTATCGTTGATATAGTATAACGCTGAACGATATTGTGTGCCTATATCAGGGCCCTGGCGGTTGAGCGTAGAAGGATTATGAATTGAAAAAAAATGTTTTAGTATTCTTTCAAGATTTACAATATCTGGATTAAATGTAATGAGCACCGTTTCTGCATGACCGGTGGTACCCGTACACACCATGGTATAATCGGGATTTTTAATTGTTCCACCCGAATACCCAACTGTGGTATCAAGTATGCCCTTTACTTTCTTAAAGTATGCTTCAACACCCCAGAAACAACCGCCGCCAATTATTATCTGTTCAAACCCTATAGGCGTATTCTCAAAGAGGTAGATATAATCGTTATACCCTTCTTCTATAATTTTTTTTACCGGGATGAATCGCAATGAGGCAGAATTGATGCAATACCGCAATCCCGCAGGAGCAGGACCATCGGCAAATACATGCCCTAAATGGCCATCTGAGCTTTTGCTGCGCACTTCGGTGCGTATCATTCCATGTGAGGGGTCAGAGCATGTGATAACAGCATTGTTGTTTACTGGTTTTGTAAAACTTGGCCAGCCGGTACCTGAGTCAAACTTATCAAGCGATGAAAATAGCACTTCTCCTGATACTATGTCAACATAAATGCCATGCTCTTTTTTGTTCCAATACGCATTGTTAAATGGTGGTTCGGTGCCATTTTCTTTGAAAATAGAGTATTGTTCCGCTGTTAGATTGTTAGGTTTCATGCCCGTATCTCTTGAAGTTTTTCTGTAAATAAAAAACCATGCTAAAAAAACAATTTCATGGCCATTAGTATCCTATCTAAATATAGTGAAAACAATAAAAAAGTCAATAAAATAATATAATCATTTTAATATTGTAGTTATTATTTTGGCGATAGTTATCGGTAATAAGCCTTCACCCTTAAAAACTTAAGTGTACAGCCGGGATTTTTTCAACGTACATAATTGCTGCCTGGAAGAATGCCGTTGCCCTGTGACAGAGCACGATTACCGGCAATAAAAAAAGCGACAGCAGTAAAAAAAATGAAATTTAACTAAATATTAACATATCCTTCAAATCTATTTTATATCAGACTGCTTTCTTACCCTCAGATTGTTTTTAAAAATCAATACAATTAACTATTAGTTAAGGAGGTTGTTACATGAAGTTTTTAAAGGGTTTTGTGTATATGGCTATGATGACGTTTGCTACGGCAGCGTTTGCTCAGGAGGCTGTAAAAGAAGAGATTAAGGATATTAAAATTTCAGGGAAAGCGTATTTAGAGTGGAATAAGGAACTGAGCAATTACGATGATACTACCGAGCATCAGAACACATTTGAAATCAAGCGTGTTTACCTTGATTTTAAAAAGGAATTTGATAGTGTGTGGAGCGCACGGGTTACAACCGATGTTGGGCAGGTAGAGTCAGAAGATGAAATTGAAGTTACAGACACCCAGTCAGGAAATCCTGAAACAGTAGATGTTAAAGCAAAAAGCGATCCGTATACGGTATATGTAAAATATGCCTATATACAGGCTAAACAAAAAATGGATTTTGTTGATGCAAATTTTAAGTTTGGTATGATTGGTACTCCACTTATTGGGCTTATTGATGACAAGAGTGATTACCGATGGGTTGAGCAGAATTATGTTGATCAGGCTAAAAACATCATTGGTACATCAATAGACAGTTCCGCCGATATGGGTGTCAGTGTTGATCTTTCTTTCTTTAAAATGGTTAAGCTGTCAGGATCTCTGGTAAACGGCGAAGGATACAAGAAGGTAAACGAGGATGAATTGGGCGATGATGGGAAAGCATATTACGGTATGCTAACCATTACTCCTGTGAAAGGGCTTGATATATTTGGAACCTACCGAAATCAAATAACTGATGATGGTCATGGTTCGGACAATTATAGCCGCTACATGGCATTTGGTGCATCATATTCAACTGATTTGGTCAAGGTTGGCGCTATGTATGTTATGCCCGAGGTCAAGAAAGGAGGCGTTGAAAATGAATATACCTTGGTTGATAGCTGGTTGCTTGCCAATCTGGAAAGCGTTATCAATATCCCAATCTTAATCACCGGGCGGTATTCATATGGTGAAAACGAAGATGTTGATGATTCTGAAGTAACCATCTGGGCAGCAGGATTAGGGTATGCAATCAACAAAAACATCCGTGTGATGGCATACTATCAAGATGCAGACAATGATGCAAAGGAAGATCCGGAAACTACGTTCTATGTTAAGACCGAAGTTGTATTCTAAGTGTTAACCCTCCAGATACTCCACGATTAAGGGGCAGGGATGCCCCTTTTTTATTCAAAGCCCAAACGCCATAAAGCAGTTCCCTTTAATGAATATACTGTTGCAAGGTGCTGTAGTTTTTTTATAGTTACGGTATCCGATACCAGGGCAATGAACATATCATCATTTTTTATATATTCAATACACAGTGTTCCGGAGCTGTGGCGATAGTTACTGTAGATTGATGTATATTTTGGAATTGCACGTGTAGTAATAACTGAATGGTATTTCCCATTTTTCCACATATATCCATAAGCCGGCATGCCTAACCATATCTGATGTGCTTTAAAAAACCGTAATGCATATTCAATATTTTTCATGGTCCATTGCATATCAGTTACCGGTCCAGGCTTTGTTTTAGGATTGTGATAATCGTAACACATAATGACAACTTCATTCAAGAATGGAGACAGTTTTTCATAATTGTGGAATGCTGCATGTTCTTTATGAAACTCAATCTGTGGAAACAGTGCTGCTGAAAGTTTTATATCGGGAGCTATCGATCTAAATTTTTTTAAAAACTGTGCATAAGCATTGCTGTATGCTGCAGGTAGATATTCAAAGTCAAAATGAATACCTGCCCATGCATTTGTGTGTAATGCATTTGCAAGTGTTGTAATGACATTATCCCACTCTCGGGCTTTTAAAAATGACATCCCCTCGGTTACACTTGTGAATGTTACATGAGGTATAATTGCAATATTATATTGTTGTGCTTTAGTAAAAAGATAGTGCTCATTGCTAAATGAAGGGATGTTACATGCGTTTTTAGAAATAGTGATTCCAGTAAAACACAGTACTGAAAGGCTTTTGAGTGTGTTATCCCAGTAGTGTTTGGAGTTATTGCTGTATGTGTCCTTACAATAATACCCCCATTGATTTTGTGCCGGTGTACAAAGAGGCAATAAACCAAATAAAATTATGAAAAAAAATATGGCATACCGTTTCATAAAGTTATTTTGCTATTACATCATTTTGTATGACGCATTCAAATAATGCATGGTATTTTTTGGGCGGGCTACCCCCATTGATCATCACGCTAACCGGTTTACCAGCAGGGAGTGTTTGCGTTGCAACATAGTTTAAAAAATTACCGTCGGTATGATAGCTGTTGCCAAACGCAGCTATTGCATACACATGATTTGTTTTATTTTCTTTTTTTAATCTGTCAATGATTGATTTTAGCAATTTTGTTTTTCCTTCAGCATAGGTAAGTGGTGGTATCACCTGTTCTGTTGCTATTCCATTATTGGTTTTAATTTTTATTCCATAGATGTGGTCTGCTGATACGGTTAATGAGTATGCAGCACCTTTTACAAAATAGTCAGGACTTGCTGAAATAATGTATATTTTGATTCCATGTGCTTTAAGTTGATTCATTATTGCTATTGATGATGCAAAAAAATAGTAACGAAGAGTATGTGAAAAATAGTGTTGCGATAATTGCTGTAGATCGCGGATATCCCTCCCGGTAAATAATGTTGCCAGATATATATATGCATCGCTGTGTCCCTTGTGTGTTTCAAGATATGCGTAGTGTTGTAAAAATTTATTGTATTCATTATTTTTATATTTTTTTGAAAAATTATTTTCTATGGCTACCTGTACCAGTCCTTTATAGACTTGTTTGTTTTCTTCTTGTAATCCTTCAGAACAATCACCTTTTATTATTGTGCCGTCAAAATCCCAGAAACTGGCAAATAGTATAGGTGACGATTGCTGGTTTATTCTGTTTTTCAAATAATCTTCTATGGCAGTTTTTGTGTATAAAATATTTTGCACAATAGGTGTTACATGGTTTTCAGTTTTGCTGCTGCAGGATATGCTGAAGAAAAAAATAAGAACATGAAACAATGTCATTACTGTTAGTTGTTTTTTCATATTTAATCCTTTTAAAAACGTTTTATAGCATGGGCACATTGAAAAAGGTTTGTATTGTACAGTAAATAATGGATGAGAGCCCCTTACACCAATAGTTTATGCCCATAATAGGATTACACCTGATGCATGGTATATAATTTTGCCATTGTGAAATGACCATTTTACACTGTCCCGGAATATTGTAGTGTGTTTAAACATTAAAATCAATATAAAATTAAACGGGTTAGTGTACATTAATACTTTCACTATTTTAGTTGTATTTTTATAGCATGATGTTACAATAATCCTTATGATGTATGAATGGCAGGTATGAGCGTAACGGTATTCATCAGGTATTGTGATGAATAAATGGAAAAAATCATAAATAATGGGAATGACTTAACTTTCTGCATTGAAGGTTAGCGATGTTAGCGTTGGTTCAGATGCTATCATTTTTATTGTGGAGGACAGTATGAAAAAGATTATTCGGTATGTTTGTTATGGCATACTTCTGGTTGTCTTCGTCTATGCCTGTGGTTATATGGTTATTCCAAAACTTTTGACTATTGGCAAACACTCCAATCATAACGTCTATGTTTCGCTGGGATTTCATGTGAACATGTATCATTCATACAGGATAGATACCAATGATGAGGCGGGATTTGGGAAAGATATACGCGTTATACGAAAGATCATAGAAGTGCTGGATGAAAAAAATAAAAAAGGGATTCCGGTAAAAGGTGTATGGGATTTTGAAAACCTTTTTACACTGGAAGAAATTTTGCCTCAGTATGCTCCCGATATTATTGCAAACATAAAACGCCGTGTGAAGGAACATGGTGATGAAATAATCCTGATGTCGTATAATAATGGTCTGGTATCAGCAATGACACAGGATGAATGTATGTATTCAGTCAAATATGCTATTTCAAATTCCAGAAGAAGTGGCGTCAAAGATATATTTAAGGACTACTCACCTTTTGTTCGCCCTCAGGAGATGATGGCTACATCCGGGAATTATGAGCTCTATAAACAGCTGGGCTTGCAGGGAATTGTTTTATACTATAGTGGCATCCCATTTGATGCATTTAGAGTTTTTGTAGATGAACTATCGCTTGAAGAAGCTCATAATCCGCTTATGTATCATAACAAAAATACTCATGAAAAAATGATGGTGATACCCGCATACAATCAGGCTGACTTAATTGAAAATGTTAGCATATACAATTGGGTGCATATGTTACGGTATCAGCAGTTGAGAGGAACAATAAATAATGACGTTATGATATGTATCAATGCCGATGCTGATGATTCGTACTGGTATGGATATGACCTGCCGTCATATCTAAAATGGCTCCCTAATACGGGCGGCCTGTCACAGCTTATTGACGATATTGCATCTCTGGATTTTGTTACGTTTACGACAATAGGTGATTATGTAAAAAATCATAAACCGGTGAAAGAAATCAGCTTTGGGCAGGATACGGCCGATGGAAGCTTTAATGGGTATGTTTCATGGGCAGAGAAAAAATATTGCAGTGATTACTGGACTGCTGTTGAAAAGGACAGAAATATTCATAAATTGGCTGAGGCATATTATTCATTTATTGGACAATCAGCACCCGGAGATATAACGACAGCATTAAAAAGATCGTTTGAAAAACGCATGCGATTGCTTTCAACAACAAACTTTGGTATGGCAACACCATTTTTGGCAAAAAACAGAGAGCACGTCGTTGAAACAATCACCCATTCCATGGAATCATTAACAAAACCGGTGGTGGCTGATATAAAAAAAGGTGCAAAAGGGATTATAGCAAAACAGGCAATAAACACAAACGATGGTTATGAGTATGTTACATCACTGCTGCTGTTACAGCAGGATACTGCTCCCTTTGTTTTTAAACTGCCAATGGAGTTACCGCAGGGATATACCTATTACATGCAGTCAAAAGATATGCTTACCCCTGTTAATATGTTTTCCAGCAATGGTGTGTCTACAATCTTTATTGGCAGGCAACCTCTCCATAGCGGTGTCTATCATATTGTGCGCACACAACCGGGTACAAAACACTATGCTGCTGAAGCTACCGATACCATGATAAAAAATAATACCATAACGGTAACGGTTGACAATGGATTTATTCAGGGCGTTGAGGCTCATGGCAGTACCATACTTAACAAAATGAGTTTAATCCCATGGATTGCCTACAATGGCCAGGACTATCGCCCGGAAAAGATTACCGCTTCAGTATTGAGTGATGGCAAAAATGGGGTGGCTGCAGTGGCACTGCGTGGCGAGATAGCTCTGCCTGAAAATGTAACAAGGGGATATTTTGACTATACCATATATCTTGTTGATGACATTGACATGCTGTTTGTTGAGGGTACAATAACCTATCCGGATACTCCCCGCACCACTATCTTTAAACCGGGTATGCCGGCGCTTGCTCGCATCTATGATGAGCGGTGGCAGCAGGTTATACCCTGTCCGCTGTTTGCAGCGATGACAGCCACAAAAGATATACCGTTTACTGTCATCAAGAAAAATTATTTTGGTGTTGAGGATACTTACAAAATTGATTATTTTAAACATTCAAAAGAAAATTTACGGCTTGCCAATGTGAACAATCACATTACCGCCGGCTATGTTGCAGTAACCAACAGTAAAGAATTTATTGCAGTGGCAAAGGATAATGAGGTGCTTTCAAATTTTGCTTTTTGTCCGCTGAAGATTGATTATGGGATGGTTAAAGGTTTTACAGTTAGCCTTAATCCGTTTGGTACTTTTTTTGGCAGGCAATACTTCCAGCCAACATGGGGTAATGGACAGGGATTTAAATCAGCAATTCTTAACGGGGATCAATACCATTCAGGGGCATGTACCTATAGTGGAACAACACAACGGTTTAGTTTGGCGATAGCTCATGGCAGGGGGGCTTTGCAGCAAAGTGTAAAGGCTCAACTGCAATCATTTGCTCATCAGCCATTTATTGTAGCCATGAATGAAGTGACACCGGTTCAGCAAAAACAAAAGCTGCAGTCACCAAAAGGAGTGGTGGCGTTATATAATAATGGCGGAGTATATATAAACTTTGAAAAGGTTGATGGCGCAGCAGGATACAATATTTATTGTGGCAACAAGGATGCATTAAAAAAAATTGGTGTAACCAGCAATACTTCGTTCTTTGCAAAAAATAATTGGGATGGCAAACCATTTGTTGAAGGGAATACCTATGTTGCAGCAGTTAGCGCTTATGATGATAACGGCAATGTAAACAAAGTTCCAGTAACATATACATTTGTGGCAAAGCCTGTAAAAGAAAGTCTTGATTTGCCGTTAACACTGCAACTTAAGATTTTATATCACTGCCTTGTTGCACAGCTACGCTGGTAGAGTGTGTTTTATTTTTTACATTTCCATGACACCGGTGCTATTGCAGCTTCACCGTTTGTAAGCGTTGCAACCCATTTCCATCCGCAGGTTGTTATGTACCATTGTTTTGTTTGTGGAACATAAATCCATTCGGGTGCATGCGCTTTTAATGTTGTAATCAATGCTGGTGAATTGCGCTCACTACCCCAACTACTTTGCAGCGCAGTCCTTATATATTGCCATTGGGTTAGGTTGAATGATTGATATACATCAATCTGAGAAAAAAATGTACCACGGGCAGTGGTGTATAGCAACCACTGGTCTTTAGCCACCTGTAGTATCATGCAATCTCTGAAGAATTTATGATACGGCTTTTCCATAATTACGTCATGATTACCCCATCGTATGCCATTGGTTGAGGTCATATGATGAAGTTTGTGTGGTGACCAGAACATATGGTAGATGTTTTTGTGTTTTATAACATGCGGTGCCCATGCTAATTCGCCAACATCAGCAACCGGTGATTCTTCCTTCATTATATCATTGGGTGGAAATGTTTTACTTGAAGCAACGGCAAAATATTTTTCTGCATCAGGATTGCCGTCAGTTTTTGAGGTAATTCCAATAAGCTGCCAATTGCCGTATGCATCCTGAAATATAGTATGATCATTTATATAATACCCGGAATGTTCTGGAATGAATAGTGTGCGATAGTTATCGGTAATAAATGGAACACACATACCATCCTTGGTGCTGGAAGCAAAAACCTGAATGTTGCCAAGCTCTATATGATGCTTTGTTTTTTTATTTATCCTTATTACCCGGAAGTTGCTCCTTTACCATGAAATAAAAATGAACCAAATTGTGTCGTTCCAACTTTTTTAACAGTGCCATGAACATTCTTAAGTTCTATTGTATAGTATTCTTCATCGGGATTAGCAATCCACCCTAAGTGAATCCAGTTGTTACCGGTAACAACCTTAATGCCATAGTGGTTTTGAAGCTTATACACATCCTTTTTTGGGATTGATGAATAAAAATCTGTAGACAGGGGAGCTTCTACATAGATGTAAGTACCAATTTCACCAATTATAAAAATGGTTGATAGTATTGCTATAATAATAAAGATTGTTTTGCCATATTTCATTCAATACTCCCCTGTACCTCCATGTTCTATGTATGTCAATTCATAAATGCTTCATCTATTTGTTTGAAAATTCAAATTAATATGAGTTTATTATACATATTACTTTATTTTCATCAAGTAAAATACTGTATGTTTTTTTGCTACTGTCTGGTAAGTAAAAATGTTGACAGGGTTTTTAAAGATACAGTAAATATGAATAACAGGGATTGTAGTATTAATTGTAGTATTATTTTATTGAGGCGTTGCCGACGGCTGGTTCATTTCCACCTGTAAGGGATGAAAATGGATTGTTGTCGTCATTCTGAGGCGAAGCCGCCTGTGCCGTGCGAAGTTGAATTAAGGGGTATCGCCGTGGGATGGGCATGTCATTTTGAATCATATCCCGAACTGGTTTCAGAATCTAACGTTAATTATTCGGATTCCGGACAATGTTCGGAATGACGGTAGTGGTAAAAGAGATTTCGGACCGGGCCCGGAATGACATGGTTAAATAATACTATTTTCTGAGGAGTATCAAACAGTGTATTCTGGCTGAAGGTATCAGCATCAAGGTCATGGATAACATGCAAAGTCGCAAAAATTGAGGGTTAACAATTATGGGAAAACCTTTTTTTGATAAACCTGCTCGTATCTTTGCTCACAGGGGAAATTCAAGGGAATATCCCGAAAACACAGCATTGGCGTTTGAAAAAGCAATAGAGCTGGGAGCTGATGTCATTGAAACAGATGCTCACATAACAAAGGATGGTTATGTGGTGATAGCTCATGATGAGGAACTATCGAACATAACAGATGGTAACGGAAAGATTGGTGAGCTTCCCCTGTTGCAGATTAAACAGCTTGATGCTGGATACAATTTTACACAGGATGGGGAAACTTATCCATTCAGGGGGAAAGGTATAACCATAATGACGCTTGAGGAGATGCTGGAGACATTTCCTCATCAGCGGTTTAATGTTGACCTGAAAGATAACAACATTCTGCTGGCTGAAAAATTTTGTGATGTGATTGAAAAGCACAATGCTCAACACAGGGTGGTAGGGGCTTCGCAGCATGGAAAAAACCTTGCATATATTCGCAAGCGTTTACCTGGTATGGCAACATCATTTGGGCTATGGGGTGTTCTAGGTTTTTATTTTTTATTCCGTTCAGGATTGTTAGGATTATTTAAACAGTTTTCCGGCGATGCGTTGCAAATTCCGGAGTTTATTGGACCTTCACATCTGGCAAATGGTACACTGGTACGCATGGCGCATGAAAGGGGCATACAGGTTGATGTGTGGACAGTGAATAGCGAACGTGATATGCGACGGCTGCTGGATATAGAGGTTGATGGTATCATTACGGATGACATTGAACTGTTAAAAAAAGTTTTGCAGGATTATCCCGTAGAAGGGGAATAAAAAAATATTGACACAACTATACTATTTATTACTTTGACAAAATCGTTGTGTGCGATATAATTTTTTTTACTGTCATTCCGGGGCGTGGCTCAGTCCGGCTAGAGCGCGTGGTTTGGGACCATGAGGTCGGAGGTTCAAATCCTCTCGCCCCGAATTTTTAAAATATAGTCTAAGAATATATAATGTACTACTATGTGCGCCAGTAGCTCAGCTGGATAGAGCAACGGCCTTCTAAGCCGTGGGCCACAGGTTCGAGTCCTGTCTGGCGCGATTTCCCCACCTGTATCCGCGTATTTCATTGTCAATATAGTGAACAAGCTTCACAGCAATTGCTATTGCTGCTTCAACAACTTCAGGCTGTATATTGCTGGTGGTGTCGTCCATGGTGTGATACACGCTGTGTTGTTTTTCAACCTCCGTTGGGAGTGCAATGAGCGTTGTTGCTATTGCGCCAGCTTGTGCAACAGGTGCTGCATCGGTTGCACCTGTTCCGGGGTACATGGCAAATGTTTTGGCAGGGTAGCCCATAGCATGAGCTATCGCCACACATTGCCTTGCAAGTTCTTTTGAAAGAGGAACGAAGCCGTTTACATCGCTTGTTAAAAATTGTATTAAATCAACCTTATAGAGGCTGTCCATGTTGAAATGAAATGTTGGCATGCTGCCAATTTCATGTTTGTGACTGGTGGCAAATGCTTTTGAGCCCTTGAGCCCGCTTTCCTCAGCATCAAAGCTTGCAAAAATTATGCGGGTATAGTTGGGGCGATAGTTTGCAAAAATGTTTGCCAGTGCTACAGTAATGGTACTTGCGATTAAGTTGTCTCCGGCTCCGGGAGTTGCGTGTTTGCTTTTAAAAAAAAGCATCTGCATATTAGCAATGCCCAGAATTATAAGAAAGGTTAGGAGAACAGTATGTGCAGTGGCGGAATCAAAGGTGTACGCATTGACAACGATGAGCCAGCCAAGCAAAAAGGATAGTAGTATTGAAAGTATAATGGAAGCAACACGTATGCGGTACAGGCGCGGTGTGGTGCGCATGTATCTGAATTCATAGGCACTGTCATGATGTCCGCTGATTATAATCTGCTGGCGTACATCGTTTGACGGTTCAATACTACCAATAGCGTTAGTGCCCTCTTTTTGTGTATATAAAAAATCAAATGTTCCTTTATAAAAAATGAATTGTGATGTAGCAATGATAATGGAAATGGTAAACCCAACTGCAGCAATGATATAACAGTGTAAAATAATAAAAATAAGGCAGGCTATATAAATCCATGGCACCAGGGTAAGGAAGCCTAAAAACGCACTGGGATGGGTAGTGAATGTTTCAAGTTGAGAGCTATCACAATGTATTGAATACATAAACTGCAGTACTTTTGCAGCATTGTTTGACTGTTCAGAGCATGAAGGACGCGCTCCAAAGTGTTTGATAATGGTATTGGTTATGGTAAAAGCTAATTGTGAAGCTGTACGTATAGTATTTTTATCCATATGCACCTGCTATCGTGTATTATTGTGTAATTACACTCCATGGTTATAGTATGTAAACTATTGTTGAAGATCATAATTACGGTTTACATTTATTATACTTTAACATGCCATATTCAAGAACTTTTTTGTGTGCATCGTTATGCATGTAATTAACAATTACTATTTACATTTTAAAACTATCAATTGTCAATATTTTAATCGGCGTGCCACTATCATTCTTTTCAGCATACAGTTGTAAAAACTATTTACTTCAATGCGGCTTGTTAGTGACATGTAAAAAGTAGTGTACAACATATTTATTTGCAGAACTTCAACATACCATGTAATATTTAGGATTGGTTGATATTTTATTACTGTAATTTTTTTTGATAATTATTGACTATTTTGCTAAATTGCCAAATAAGAAATAATACGAGGTTATTATGGATACCATGACACAAAAAAAATATGAGGCACGAGCTGCTGTTATGAAGGCGCTGGCACATCCCACGCGGTTATATATGGTAGAAGAGCTGCAAAAAGGGGCACAGTGTGTATGCAAACTGCAGGAATTGATTGGCGCTGATATGTCCACAGTATCCAAACACCTATCGGTATTGAAAAGTGCAGGGCTGGTATATGATAAAAAAGAGGGCACAACCGTTTATTATTTTTTGAAGATGCCCTGTGTTAGTGAATTTATTAGCTGTATTGATACGGTGATTCAACGGAATGCAACAGAACAGTTAGAGGTTGCTCGTTGCTGTATAAACAGTACGCAACAGTTATAATTACCAGGTATAAGGATTGGCCATGGACTGGAAAAAAGAACTAAAAATATGTATGTATATGGGTATAGCCTTTGTCATTTTCTTTCATTTGCCTGCTGGCAATCCCCGTTTTGACAATGCTGTATCTGAGGCGCTGAAGTTGACAAGGTGGTATGCTCGCGAACATGTCTTGTTATGCCTTGTACCAGCGTTTTTCATTGCAGGAGCTATCGCCACATTTGTTAGTCAAAATTCGGTCATGAAGTACCTGGGGCCTGCCGCACCAAAACTTATGGCGTATGGTGTCGCATCTGTTTCGGGGACAATTTTAGCTGTTTGTTCATGCACGGTCCTCCCGCTTTTTGCGGGTATTTATACTATGGGCGCAGGATTAGGTCCTGCAACAGCTTTTTTGTATTCGGGACCTGCCATCAATGTACTGGCAATCATTTTGACAGCACGGGTGCTTGGACTTGAAATAGGCATTGCACGCGCAGTCGGTGCAATTGTTTTCAGTATTTTCATTGGTGGATTGATGTATCTTATTTTCCGAAAAGAAGAGATACAAAAAGCCAATGCTATGATGAATATGCCCCAGCCCGAAACGTCACGTCCCCTGTGGCAGACGGTTATCTATTTTCTTTTAATGGTAGCCATACTGGTGTTTGTTAACTGGGGTAAACCAGATGCACCTGAGGGAATCTGGTATTATGTGTACAGTTATAAATGGGAGATTACCGGTGTTGTGTCACTACTCTTTGGATTGGTGCTGTGGGCATGGTTTACTGTAACATGGTGGAAGATAGTTATTGCTATCATTGTTACAGTAATGTCAGGCTTTTTATTTCCGCACAGGCCATTAATACCATTTGTTGCAGGTATTATTGCTTTGATAGCTATCGGCATAACCGAAAAAGGTGAGTTGTTGACATGGTTGGAGCAAACATGGTCATTTGCCAAACAAATACTGCCATTGCTTTTGGGTGGGGTTCTGGCTGCAGGCTTTTTACTTGGCAGTCCGGGGCATGAAGGTATTATACCATCACAATGGATTGCTATGGCAGTGGGTGGTAATTCATTCTTTGCCAATTTCTTCTCATCAGTTGTTGGTGCCTTTATGTATTTTGCAACGCTTACCGAAGTTCCCATTTTACAGGGGCTTTTAGGTAATGGTATGGGTCATGGTCCGGCGTTAGCACTTCTTCTGGCTGGACCTACATTGTCCCTTCCCAGTATGCTGGTTATTCGTAGCGTTATTGGTACACAAAAGACTGCTGTATATGTTTCACTGGTCATTGTGATGGCAACTATCACCGGAATATTGTTTGGATTGCTATGGTAGTATTGAGGCTCTGACCCCATATATAGTCTATTTTTTGAGGTGGTTATGAAAAAATTTGAAATTTTAGGAACAGGCTGTTCAAAGTGTACCACACTTCAGCATTTAACCGAGCAGGCAGCAAAGGAATTAGGTATACCGTACCAATTGAATAAGGTAACCGATATTAAACAAATAATGAGCTATGGTGTGATGATAACGCCAGCTCTTGTTGTTGATGGTCAGGTTAAGATTGCTGGCAAAGTCCCCTCTATTGAAGAGATTAAAAAGTTAATCCAATAAATAGATTTATTTTTTTAATGGTTGTACCTACAAGGGGGCTTGCAGAATATAAGTAAAGAGGTGAATTTATGGCTGATGGGGTAGCTAAAAAGCTTTCGTTTGTTGACAGATTTTTAACTCTGTGGATTTTTTTTGCAATTGGGGCAGGGGTAGCAATAGGCTATTTTTTACCAGAAATTAAAACATTTATATATTTACTTCAGTCGGGTACTACCAACATTCCTATCGCAATTGGTTTGATACTTATGATGTATCCACCACTTGCAAAAGTAAAATATGAAGAAATGGGAAAAATATTCCAGAATAAGAGATTGCTTGGAATATCATTGCTTCTGAACTGGGTTGTTGGTCCAATTGTTATGTTTGGCCTGGCCGTTATTCTTTTAAGGGGATATCCGGAATATATGGTTGGAGTTATTCTTGTAGGGCTTGCTAGATGTATTGCCATGGTAATAGTATGGAATGAATTAGCAGGTGGTGACAGGGAATTGGCAGTTGGTTTAGTTGCATTTAATGCTGTATTTCAGGTATTGTTTTATGCAGTGTATATCTATTTATTTATAACACTGGCTTTGAATTGGTTTGGTCTTGCTGAAGGACTTGATATTTCTATATCAATATCTGAATCTGCTAAAACAGTTTTTATCTATTTAGGAATACCGTTTTTAGCAGGTGTTGCTACGCGTTTTGGTTTAATATCTTATATGGGTAAACAGTGGTATGAAGCAAAATTTATACCCAGGATAAGTCCGCTAACACTGATTGCATTACTTTTTACAATTATTGTAATGTTTTCTATGCAAGGGAATAAAATCATTGAACGTCCACAGGATGTTGTCATTGCAGCATTACCAATGCTGTTATATTTTGTTTTGATGTGGTTTGTTACATTTTATATTATCAAAAAAATTACGGGAGATTATTCAAAAACTGCAGCAGTAGCTTTTACCGCTGGTTCAAATGATTTTGAGTTAGCTATAGCTGTTGCTATTGCAATTTTTGGAATTAACTCAGGGCAGGCATTTGCAACTGTTATTGGTCCTCTGGTTGAGGTTCCGGTATTAATTGGACTTGTAGATGTTGCCCTGGTGTTTAAGAAACGATATTTTTAATTAAGAATTTGCGTGTTTTACTTTGAACTTTTACGAGATTTACAAAACTGGTAGTAAGTATATATAAAAATATTGTATAACAAAAATTAACAAAAAATTTATACTACTGTTTCTGTAGTTGTGATAACAATGGTGATATGCCATGATATAAAAATCTTTTTTAAAAAGGTTGTTATGAATAAAAAAATTTCCATTTTATTTCTGTGTACCGGAAACTCCTGCCGTAGTCAGATGGCAGAAGGTTTTGCCAATGCATTACGCGGTGATATCATTGAAGCATATTCGGCAGGGATTGAACCCAAAACAGTTGACCCTTTGGCAATAAAAGTTATGAAAGAAGCAGGTGTTGATATTTCACATCATGTGTCAAAGCATGTTAATGAGTTAATCAATAATCAGTTTGATTTTGTTATAATGGTTTGTGGGCACGCATACGAAAATTGTCCGGTGTTTCCTGGTAAAACAAAAGTGATGCACAGAGGATTTGAAGATCCACCTCAACTGGCAGGGGAAGCAAAAACACAGGAGGAAGCATTGTATCATTACAGAAAAGTACGCGATCAGATCAAAGCATTTATACTGGAATTGCCCGAATGGCTTGATAAAGAAAAAACAGAATTTATAATGAGCTGATATTATATATCAACAACTATTACACATATATCATCGTTAATATAATTGTTCCCATGCTGACTGGTAAGATGCCTGTCAATTTCGTTTAACATATCGGCAGATGATAGCAGGTGGTATTGCTGTAATAATTGAAAGAATACACCTGTATCAAAATTGGATGGATTCCCTGCATTATATAGTTCAATAATACCATCGGTATATAATACTAATTTTGAACCTTGCTGCAACTGTATTGTTGAATAAGAAAAATTTTTGCTATATTTTATTAATTTTCTTTTTTTTATAATCCCTAATGGGAAAGGTTTTCCTGTTTTTTCCAGTTCATGTATGTTGCCATCTTTCCCAACTATTATTGGTGCATAATGAGCTGCATTGCTGTATATTAATTCTTTTTTATTAAAGTCAATGATACAATATAATGCTGTTACAAAATTTTGGCCAATATTCCCTGTTAAATATTCATTAAGATAGTACATCAATTTTTGTGGATTTTCATGATATTTTTTGCCAACTACTAAATAGTGTTTTAGTGTCGCAGTAATAAATGCAGAAGATACCCCATGCCCTGTTACATCACTGATAAATATGCCAATCCTGTCTTTCTTTTTATCAAGTGGTATAAAGTCATAAAAATCACCGCCTAAATTATGATATGGATGATAGTATACTGAAATAGATGGTACCGGAGGTTTAAGCGGCATGATTAATCTATGCAGGTATGATGCGAAGGCTAATTCTTTTTCCATGGTATCTTTATATTGATTGAGTTCATCCTCATTTTGTTCTACAGTAAACCGCAATGCAAATTCTCTGGAATTCATACTTTCAAATACGTAAGCTAATAAACTTAAAAAAAGAGTTGTGGCAATAGGATTGGAAAGTGCTGATAACTCCAAAGATGTTAATTGTTTATTGAATGATAGAGATATCAGGAAAAGCACTAAAGAAACAGTGTATACTATTGGTAAAAATCTTCTTGCACCTGATGCTATTAAAAATAGCACTATAAATACTGTTTGAATGCCTGTAGATACATTTGATAAAAATGTTTCAGGATAGAGAGGGTTGGTAAATATGCGATATGCAATACCCAGTATCATTATAATCCCTGATAATAAAAGTAAGGTATATAGCGGAATAACATAGTGTACATGCCTTTTTAGTAAAGAAAGCGTTAGCAAAAAGTAGACTATACATAGCATTATTGGAATGAATCTGTACCAGAAGGTAAAATAAAAATGCAGAATATAAATATCCTGATAAAGAAACAGCGCAATAACAACAGCAGTAAGTGGAGTAATAATCTTGCTTACCTTAAGTGTTTGTATACCTTGATCATGGTTATAATATCGTTTTACATCATTATGCGGCATATAGTTAACATTAATAGATACCTGTAAAAATTATTTTTAACTCACCAGCCATTATCAAAAAAATTTTTTACCACCATTGAATTCAATCATGGTATGATAATTAAAGTTGGTTAAGTCAATACGTATTTATTATGATCATTTCTTAACAATATATCATTAATTCTTGCCAAAACAAGTAATATATAACTATATAGCTAAATTAATATAACTATTTTTTGTCAGATTAATATCTTGACACCAAAAAACATGTATGTTTGTATTACATTTAATTGGGACTGTGGGAAAAATCTACTTCACTTAAATATAAAAACAGGAGGTGCGTATGCCGCTGAATGAGACGTGTATTGGCAAAAAATATAAATCAGATCCTATTAAAATTTCACAGCATGAAAGTATCTATTATGCCCTTGCTTATAATGAGGACAATGATGCATACTTTGATAACAGAAGGCAGGGTGGTATTATAGCTCCTCCGATGTATGCTGTTTTTTATGCCGCAGGTCCAACCGCACAACTAATGTTTGATGCTGAGATTGGGATAAACATGATGTTTGTTGTACATTACAGTCAATATTTTGAATGGATAAAAGCGGTTAAGCCCGGCGATGAGGTTACCTCCGAGGGAACTATCACCCATATTACGGTAAAAGAAAAAGGAAGCATTTTAGGCTGGGAGACAGTTACTAAAAATCAGCATGATGACATTGTAGTAAGGGCACAGTGGGAATTTTTTGACAGAAGTGCAGGAAGTGGAAAACCTGATGGAAAGGCTGAAGAGGGTAAAATACCTTCACAATTTATTTTTGACGATGCCATGAGGGTAAGGAATGGCCAGACCTATATCTATGCTGAACCTTCCGGAGACCATAACCCTATCCATGTTGATGATGACTTTGCAAAAAAGGTTGGGTTGCCGGGGATTATTTTGCAGGGGCTATGTACCATGGCATTTGCTCATAAGATGGCAGTGGATCATCTTACACCGGATAGAGATCCTTTAAAAGTTAAGGAATTGTATGTGCGTTTTGCCCGACCGGTATTGCCCGGCCAAGTTCTTACGTTTAAAGGGTACACAATGGAAAAGCTTGCAGAAAAAACAAAATATGGAATCGTAGCGTTAAATGATAGTGGCAAGGATGTACTGCGCAATGGATGGTGTACTGTTGCCTGAAATATTATTAATGAGCAGGAGGGTAGTATGAGTATTAAGCTTGATGGCAAAGTTGCTGTTGTTACGGGTGCAGGTTCAGGGATTGGGCGAACCTATGCCTTAGAGTTTGCACGACGTGGTGCAATGGTGGTTGTCAATGATTTAGGCAGTTTGCGTGATGGATCAGGTGCAAACCATAGTGCTGCTGATGCTGTTGTTGAGGAGATAAAAAAAGCTGGGGGCAAGGCAGTAGCTAATTATGATTCTGTTGCAACTGTGCAGGGTGGTGAAAACATTATTAAAACTGCAATGGATGCTTTTGGACGGGTGGACATTGTAGTAAACAATGCTGGCATTTTACGTGATAAAACGTTTGTCAAGATGACCGAAGATGAATGGGATATTGTAGTGTCGGTGCATCTGCGTGGAGCATTTTGTGTTACTGCACCGGCGTTTAAGATAATGCGTGAGCAGGGTTGGGGCAGAATCATCTTTACTGCTTCAGGAGCCGGTTTATACGGCAATTTTGGGCAAACAAACTATGCATCAGCAAAGATGGGACTTGTTGGATTGATGAATGCATTGAAATTAGAAGGTGCAAAGTACAATATATTGGTTAACACGATAGTTCCGGTGGCAGCGTCCCGCATGACAGAAGATGTATTGCCTAAAGAGATTTTTGAAAAATTAAAACCGGAATTTGTAACACCGCTGGTGATGTATCTATGTTCAGATGAATGTAAGGATACAGGGATGCTTATTAACTGTGGTGGCGGTTGGTATAGCCGTGCTGCAATTGTTTGTGCCAGTGGCACTATTATACAGGGTAAAGATGAAATAACAGCAGAGGATATCATGGCGCAGTGGAGTAAGATAACCGATTTAAGTGATGCAAAACCATTGAATAACATTGGAGAAACCTTTGCATACATGGCACCATTACTTAAGTAAGTGAAAAATTTTTGCTCACATGGTTCTAAACCCTGAAACTATAAATCTACCATAATAAAAACAATGCAGGGGGTCAGGATAATGTATAAAAAATATTTTAATGGGGGGCTTTTTCAATGATTGGGATTGTTTCGTATGGGGGATACATCCCTTTAAGAAGATTATCCAGGATGCAGGTTGTACAGCAGATGGCATGGTATAATTCTTTGCTATACTCACTGATGACTGGTGAACGGTCAGTTGCAAACTGGGACGAAGATGCAATTACTATGGCTGTGGCAGCAGCAGTTGATGCACTGCAAAATGTTGAACAAAAAAGTATTGATGCTGTTTATGCAGCTTCAACATCGTTTCCATTTGACGACAGACAGAATGCCGCAGTTATTGCAGAAGCACTCAATTGTAGGAACAATGTGCGAACCGTTGATATGGCTGGTTCATTAAAAGCAGGCGTTTCGGCAGTTGTTGCTGCGCTGGATGCTGTAGAATCTGATTCGGCTAACAAGGTTATGGTTACTGCTGGTGAAAGACGGTTTACCAGAGCAGCATCAACATTGGAGCTTATGTATGGTGATGGCGCTGCAGCCCTGGTAGTGGGACGTGAAAATGTTATAGCAGAATGTATTGGTTCATATTCGTATCATGAAGATTTTGTTGATCATTACCGCGGTGCCGATAAACGCTTTGATTATCAATGGGAGGAACGTTTTATACGCGATGAGGGATTTGGGCGTATCATCCCTACCGCAATAAAGCTGTTTTGCGATAACTATCACACAGATATAAATGAGTTTGCCTGTGTTATTTATCCCTGTCCATTTGCGCGGGAACATGCAGGTATTGCAAAAAAAATTAAATCGGCACATGTTTATACTAACCTGCACGATGGGGTTGGTGATACAGGTGTGGCACATCCGCTGGTGATGCTTTGCCATGCGCTTGATAGTGCAAAACCTGGCGATAAAATACTTGTTGTTGGTTTTGGACAGGGTTGTGAGATAGTTGCCTTTAAGGTAACTGATGCAATTGAAAGTTTTAAGCGTCCCAGAGGGATTACCCGGAGCATTGCAAATAAGAAAGATATTCCGTATCCAAAATATTTAAAGTTTAGGGAATTAATTAACGCGGATACAAGTATACGAGCTGAAGCTGTTCCCAATACATCCCTTACTGCATTATGGCGTCACCGAAAGATGCTGAATGGTTTTGTGGGGTATAAATGTAAGGCATGTGGTACACCGCAGTTTCCTCCTTATCCTATTTGTGTTAATCCTGCATGTAACAAATCAGGTGCCATGGATGATTATGTATTTTCGGATAAAATGGGCACAGTGCTTATGTATACTGGTGATATGCTTGCAGCATCTGTTGAACCACCGGCACTGTATGGGCTTGTTGAGTTTGATGGTGGTGGCCGAACGCTTCTTGATTTTACAGACTGTGAGCTCGAGAAACTTAATGTGGGTACAAAAGTAGCTATGTCGTTTCGTATCCATAGACAGGACAGCATGCGAGGCTTTACCGGATATTTCTGGAAAGCGGTACCAATAATGGAGTAAGGAGGAATATATGGCTACTGGAATAAAAGATAAAGTTGCAATAATTGGAATGGGGTGCACAAAATTTGGCGAGCGCTGGGATGC
>JAKPOE010000395.1 GCA_029548025.1 Spirochaetota bacterium | reverse complement strand
TTTATCATTATAAGCCATTATAAGACATACATCAGCAATGGGGGCATTGGTTATAAATGTTTTAGTACCATTTAAAATCCATTTAGCACCTTTCCTTTTTGCCGTTGTAGCTATAGCTGTTGCATCTGAACCGGCTTGCGGCTCGGTTAATCCAAAGCTCCCAATTACATCTCCCGATATAATACCGGGTAAATATTTTTCTTTTTGCTTATCATTGCCAAATAGCCGAATAGGCATACCACATAGTCCACAACTTGCACCGGCTGATAAAAAAGTTGCAGCACATGCTTTTGAAACTTCTTCACCAGCTATTGCAAAATTAATAAGGTCTTGATCAGTTCCGCCAAATGCTTCTTCATGTATCATGCCCATATAACCAAGCTGACCTAATTTTTTAATATTATTTTTCAATAACTCAACAGCTTTTTCATCGCCTGCATCCAGGATACTGGCATTGGGTTTTATTTCATTTTCACAAAATTTTTTAAAATTTTCTTTTATTGATTTTTGTATATCATTTAACTCATAGTTCATATAATAGCCTCCTGACCTAACTATATTACAATGTTAACAGACGTGATATTATTAGCCGCTGTATTTCAGATGTTCCCCCGCCTATTTGAGCTAATTTTGCATCCCGTATCATCCTTTCAACCGGATAATCATGAATATAGCCATACCCACCAAAAATTTGTACAGCATCAGATGCTACTTTAAAGCCCCAATCACCAACAAATGCTTTGGCGATAGAAGCCTGGAGATGATTTATTGGATATCCTGCATCCTTTAATGAAGCAACTCTGTATACCGCTAACCGTGCTGCTTCCATAACCATTTTCATATCAGCTAATTTATGCTGTATTGCCTGAAAGCTTTTTATAGGTTTATCAAATTGAACTCGTTCAGTTGCATATCGTGCACATTGCTCTATCATAAACTGCATTGCACCAACAAAGGGAGCCAGTAAAGCGCTTCTATCCCATTCCAGCGTTTGGTGAGCATACATAAATCCTTCGCCAATATTACCCAATACGTTATCTTCAGGGATTTCACAATCTTCTAAAAATATTTCTGAAGTAGTAGATGCTCTGACCCCCAGTTTATGAAAAGGTTTCCCGGTGGAAAATCCTTTAAAATTTTTTTCCACAATGAATGCCGTTATGCCAGCGTGTTTTTTTGATTTATCAACAGTCGCATACACCACACAAACATCAGCAACAGGTGCATTGGTAATAAATGTTTTTGAACCATTTAATATCCATCTATCGCCTTTTTTTACTGCCGTTGTTTGTAACGCTGCAGCATCAGAGCCAGCACCTGGTTCTGTCAATCCCATACATCCTATCCATTCGCCATTTGCTAATTTAGGTACATATTTTTTTCTTTGATGCTCATTCCCATGTTTAAATAATGTATCAGTACATAAATAGGTATGGGCTCCTAAAGCCAGAAGATGGCCGCTATCAACGCCTGCATGACCTAAAGCCTCTGATGCCAGACAACATGTAACAACATCAGCACCCTGTCCGTTATACTCTTCAGGGAATGGTAATCCCAATAATCCCATCCTAGCTAATTTTTGCCAGATTTCAAATGAAAACTCTGATTTCAAATCAGCTTCTTCACATAGTGGTACTATCTCATTTTTTGCATATTTATATATTGTGTCCCTGAATAAAAGCTGTTCCTCAGAAAAACTAAATTCCATTGTTTACCCCCTTTGAAATTATTGTTTCAATAATTTGATTTTTTATTTTATTTACATAGTATGAATAATCAAAAGCTTCAGGTTCTATAACATACTGAATGATTAAACCCTGCACCATGGAAACAATCATCGTAGCTGTATAGATAACATCAATTTGCTTAATCTTGCCCTTAATTATCCCTTCATTGAGTATATCCGAGCATACTTTCCGGTAACTTTGATATAACTTTTGTATTGCTTTCCTCATACGTTCATTATGGTTGAGCTGTGTCCAAAAATCTAAAAGTACATAGAAATAATTTTTTTCTTCAATTATGAGATTACATGCCCTGAGTATAAAAACACTCAATTTATCAACTGGATCTTCGATATTAGCCAGATCATTTTGCAATGCCAATCGTATATTGGTATTTATCTGACGCAGAAGATTTAGCAGCAAATCCTGTTTATTTTTAAAATAATAATGAACCAACCCTGCAGACATCCCGGCTTCATCTGCTATATCTTTAATAGTAAAATTATAGTATCCTTTTTTACTCACGACATTATATGCTGCAGCAGTAAGCTGTAAACGCCGTGTATCATATATGCTGTTTCGTTCCTGCTTAACTCTCATCAGTATCCTCTACATTCTGATTGAATGACCAATCAATTATAAACTATACCATATTCAAAAAGTTTTTATAAGAGAACTATAATCACATATGGTTAAATTATTCTGCAAACATCGTTCCTCACAATGAGTTGTTCCACCCATTAGAATACCACCAGATATAACATTAAATATTTCAGGTACATCAACTATCAATAATCCCACATCATCATATTCATTGTTAAAATTTTTAGCATTTACCTGGCTTAAAATTAATGATATACAATCAAATAGTGGAGCAGCAATAATATCATCAAAATCAATAGCGCCAATCTTCATGATATCATTAAATCCATCACTATGTATAATTATTCGTGTGTTTGATTCTAAATTAATGGAATCAATGGTATCAATAGATGTACTTCTCCCTGCAAAATTCATATTGGCTGTTGATTTATATAAAAGTTTTTTATTTAAGCGATTAAATATCTTTAAAGAACTATCGCCACCATGTACTACAAATGCTTTGCATCCATTATGTGACTGTTTTAGTGCTATCAAACTCAATGTGGTTTTTAAATGGTATTCCTGTTGTCGGTATATTGCATTGATATAGGCACGCCACTGTTCAGAAGTATCAGGAATGCTGGCTAAACCTCCCATAATTTTTGAAAGCAATATGCGTGATGCATTGGGAAATCGTTCGGTTGCATCAGCAATAGCAAATATACTATGCTCACTATCAATTAACAAACTATCGCCATTACCGTATCCAGATCTAATCTTATCGGTACCGGCCAAAAGCATAACAAAAAAAGCTTCCCTGTCCATTATTACCCGCATATCATTATTTACTTCTATCAAACTCATATGTTAATCAATGATCCTGAAATATAATATATCTTTAATGGTGCCTTTCTTTTCATCTGAAAAAACAGGTTCTACACGTGCACCAATCTTTACTTTAGATTCTTCTGTTACATCAATAAAATGTTGGAAAAGTGTGTCAGCACCATCCAGCTTAATAAATCCATACCCATACGGCACGGGTTTTTGCAGTCCGGTTTCCGGATCTATAAACGCAAACCGCAAGATTGTAAATGTACTGATTATTCCTTTTGGTCCTACCTCTATAAAATCCTTCATTTCCATAAAGCATTCACCACACACCTGACGCGGGGGAACATATACCTTTTTGCATTTCGGACATCGAACCCCAACAAATTTTCTGTTATTTTTAAGTTCATGAAAGAACTTACTGCCGTACATACCCACTGAATAATGAAAAGGTTGCACAGCTTTCCCGGATTCTATAATTATATGCTCAAGGTTTTCCATACTTTCTCTCCTAAAGATTGGGTTTCTTTTTACCATGTAGTATCATATCTGTCCACATGCAACCACCAAAGCCAGTGCTAACAGCAAAGTTAACATCAGGAACCTGCCTTCCTTCAGCCTTTCCCATGACCTGCATGGCAGCTTCTGCACAGCGTATTAATCCTGTAGCGCCAATAGGATTACATGCAATAACACCACCTGACGGATTGATGGGAAGCTCCCCACCCATATCTGTTGCTCCGCTCCATATATATTCAGCACCTTTTCCTCGTGGGATAATCCCCATATCTTCAATCCATATAATTCCTGCCAGTGAATACGGCTGATACATTTCAATGACATCAATTTGTTTTCTTGGTTCACTGATACCAGATTTTTTAAAAAGCTCTTTTGAAGCATCAGCTATGCTATCCAGCTCGCCCCAATTGACATCTCCTAAATATGAATACGTATGTCGATTTGCCGTTGCCCAAATCCAGTCAGGTGTTGATGTTATTGTTTCTGCACAATCTTCAGATGCCATAACAACTGCACACGCACCATCAGTTCGCGGACACACATCTAAAAGATGTATTGGATCTGCCAGCATGGGCGATGCTAATACCTCCTCTAAGGTAACCTCCTTTCGCAACTGGGCATATGGATTATTGCACGCATGCTTTCGGTCACGAACAGAAACACGCGCACCATCCCTGTCAGTGGCACCATACTTTGCCATGTAACTTTGCGCTTCAACGGCCAATCCGGAGATAGCTCCTGCAAATACAAGCCTGTCCCATATAGGATCAAATGCTGTGGTAATAGCACCGGTAGTATCTGATTCAGAATTTTTTTCCCAGCCTATAACAAGAACTTTATCAAACATTCCTGATGCAACAAGATGATATCCACCAATTGCAAGTGTACTCCCCGTAGTCCCACCAGTTGTAAGTTTCATAATAGGCTTATGATAACCGCCTGAGCCATCTATACTCCAGCAATCTACATAGTTAATACCCTCAAAGTGATCCATATTCCCAATAATAATGGCATCAATATCATTAATGGACAGTTCTGCATCCTGTAATGATCTAACTACCGCTTCATGTATTAGTTCCTGTCCATTAACATCAGGTCTATGACTTTTATGATTAGTTTGGCCTGTGCCAACAATTGCAACTCTGCGCTTAGCCATACCATCCTCCTATTTTTCTTTATCCAGAACCCATACGCAGTGTGATTGGCCACATATACCGTTAACACCATGGGCAATGCCACGTTTAGCATTTACCTGCCGTGCACCTGCTTCTCCGCGAATCTGCAAAACAATCTCTGCAATTCTATACAAACCTGCTGCAATGACTGGATGTCCACTTAACAATCCACCCGATGGATTAACCGGTAATTTACCATTTTTATTAAAAATTCCTTTTTCTAAAAGTTTGCCAGCATTCCCATATTCTGCCAACCCAAGCCCTTCAATCCACATCAACTCCTGGTAGGTAAACGCATCGTATATTTCAGCAATATCAATTTCATTTTCTGGATTGGTTATCCCTGCCATCATATATGCTTTTTTAGCAGCATTTTCCAGTGCGATAGTTTTTGTTAAATCTCTGTCGCCCATAAAATACGCATCACTGCAAAAAGCCACTCCTTTAATCCACACCGGTTTAGCTTTTACTTTCTTAACAAACTCTGCATTTGCTATGATAATGGCACAACAACCATCTGAAACCGGAGAACAATCTAACTTGTGTAATGGTTCAGCAATCATTTCAGAATTGAGTACATCATTTACTGTAATATCCATTGGCAGTTGCGCGTAAGGATTATCCTTTCCATTTTTGTGATTTTTACAGGAAACAAGGGCTAATTGTTCAGGGGTTGTTCCTGTAACATGCATATACTGCTTTGCCTGTATTGCACTGGCACTTATCATGTCCAGTCCTAAGCTTCGTTCATAAATGGGATCAAATGCAGCATTGGTTATGATGCTGGATATACTCTCTGAACCTTTACTATGAGCAGTTACCAGCGTGGTTTTGTAATCCCCTGACAATGTTCTGCTTAATCCATATGCTGCTCCAAAAGTTCCATCCCCTTCAACTGCCGAACAATTTTTATGCCGTACAGCACAGGCATCTCCTACCGCCATACATGAAATGGTTCTGCCATCCCAAAAATCGCTTGAGGTTGTTATCACATTATCAATATCATCTATTGTTATTGATGCATCTGCTAATGCCTTATTGACCGCTTCCCATGCTAAATCTGCATAATTACAGGCTATTTTGTTTTTTTCTATTGTTGTCATTCCTATACCAATGATAGCTGCATCCATACTTT
>JAKPOE010000378.1 GCA_029548025.1 Spirochaetota bacterium | reverse complement strand
AGAAATTCTGTCGTTCAACTCATTGTGAGATCCAAAAACAATGCAGGGGACATAGCGCGTAATTGAGTTTTTCTTAATGATGCTCACAAGCTCAAAAGCATTGATATCGGTAATATCTGTTCCAACTACAATTAAATGTGGCAGCTGATAGGAAATAAAACTTAGTAGTTCCATGCCACTTCTGGTAATAGTGATAGTGTATGGATGGCCAGAAAAAGTTAAATATATGGACCTGATTGCTTCTTCACTTGTTGTCACAATAAAAAGTTGATTATAGTTACCATTCATTGATTCAATGACCAAACGTGTCATTAAGTTTTTTTAATGCTTCTACTGCTGCTACACCATACTGTACATGATTATACTCTGTATTTTTATAAGCGTAGTTTATACTGCTGGATGCATTTATCCGATAAAGATAGGTATGCTCACTATTTTTGATGATATCCAGCACAGCATCACCATCTCCGCCCTGTGTCCCTATACCTGGTATGAGCACCGGAATGTCTTTACCGGATTGCACAAAGATGTTAATGATATCCTTGAGTTGTTTTGGGAATGTAGCGCCAACGACAGCCCCCATTCCTGGCGAGTGCCATTCAAGTATTTTTTTTGCAACCAGCACATATAAGGGTTCACCATTCACTGGTATGTCCTGTATGTCAGCAGAGCTTTTATTGGATGTTTTAACAAGGATATAGCAACCCTTATCGGGATAGTTTTTGGTAAATGGTTCTACAGAATCATATCCAAGGTAAGGGGATAGCGTTACGGCATCAGCACCAAAAAATTCAAACGATTCCCTTGCATAGGCTTGAGCAGTTTTACCTATATCGCCCCTTTTCACATCCAGTATTACCGGGAATCCTTCAGTGTGAAATAGTTTAATGATATCGTTCAAAGCCAGTATCCCTTCCATACCATACTGAGCATAAAAGGCAAAGTTTGGTTTTACGCACGATGGGAAAACATGGGATGCAATACAATTGTTAAGTATATCTTCGTAGAATGCATATATTGTTTTGTGTATAGAATCTTTGAAAAATGGGATATCTTCAATCACTGGATCAAGACCCATGCATACTATACTGTTATATTTCTGTGTATACCACTGCAAACTTTCACAATAATTCATTTCGATAGTTCCTTAAGATAGTTGATATATAGAGAAAAATTTTCGTCATCAAAAAGCACAAAATATACATCTATTAAGAAATTTTCTTTTTGCATAAAATCAAGAACTGTATCAATGGCTATCCTGCACGCTTCATCCTTTGGATAACCATAGACACCAGTAGAGATGGCAGGGAAGGCAATAGATCTACAATTATATTGTTTTGCCAGTTGCATGCTGTTGTGATATGAATTTTTGAGTATTGTAGATTCATGCTGGTTGCCCCCTCGATACACAGGTCCGGGAGTATGGATAACGTATTTTGCAGGAAGTCGGTAGCCTTTTGTAATCTTAGCTTCACCAGGTTTGGCGCCACCCAGCGTTCGGCATTCTTCTAATAGTTGTGGCCCGGCTGCACGATGAATAGCTCCATCAACCCCACCTCCACCAAGTAAAGATGGATTTGCAGCATTGACTATGGCATCAACATCCATTTTGGTTATATCACCCTGTATGATATGGATTCGTTCCAGTATGGTTGTATCATAGTTATTCATAATAACTCCAATCATTTGTGTAAACGATTAAAAAATATTTGTAATCACCCATTTTACGATATTATATTTATAGTATACAAAAATATGTAGCAATTGCAAGCATATTATTGGAAAATTAAAAGTAAGGGCGATAGTTACCATACAATGATACGATATTTTGATATAGTAGTTGTCGGTGCGGGCCATGCTGGTGCTGAAGCAGCTTTAGCTTCAGCACGGCGTGGTTTTTCAACACTATTGGTTACCGGTAATTTAGATACTATCTGCCAGATGAGCTGTAACCCGGCTATCGGCGGATTGGCAAAAGGACATCTGGTAAAAGAGATTGATGCATTAGGTGGTGAGATGGCACTGGCGATAGACGAGGCCGGAATACATTATAAGATGCTCAACAAAAGCAAGGGCCCTGCTGTATGGGCTCCGCGAGCGCAGGCTGATAAAAAACACTATCAGTTGCGTATGAAAGAGGTATTGGAAAAGCAGAAAAATTTAACAATTGTTCAGGATATTGTAGAAAAGCTAATGGTTGAAGGAAATCAAATTAAAGGAATTACAACAATACGAGGACAACACCATGCTTCCCAGGCAGTTATCCTGTGTACCGGGACATTCTTAAAGGGGCTGATCCATATCGGCAATTACAATGAAAAAGCCGGGAGGTTGGGGGATTTTTCTGCAGAGATGCTATCGGATTCATTAAAAGCATTGGGTTTTCCTGTAAAACGTCTTAAGACCGGGACACCTCCTCGTGTAAACGGTAATACCATCAATTTTAACAAGTGCGAAATGCAGCAGCCTGATCCTGTACCAACACCTTTTTCATACCGTACAAAATCAATAGATAGACTACAGGTTCCCTGTTATATAACCCATACAACCGAAAAGACCCATGCCATTATCGTTAATAATTTACATCTCTCTCCACTCTATTCGGGAAAAATTAAAGGTATTGGACCGCGTTATTGTCCTTCAATTGAGGATAAGGTAGTACGATTTTCATCACGGAACCAGCATCATCTATTTTTAGAGCCCGAGGGTTTACATACCAATGAATATTACATTAATGGATTTTCAAGTTCATTGCCAGAGGATGTACAGCTGGAGATGATTAAAACAATACCTGGATTAGAAGAGGTACAGGTTATGCGCCCTGCATATGCAGTAGAATATGACTATGTACCTCCCATTGAATTATACCATACTTTGGAAACAAAAAGGGTATCAGGATTATATCATGCGGGTCAGATAAATGGGACGTCAGGATATGAAGAAGCCGCAGCGCAGGGAATAGTTGCTGCAATAAATGCTGGCAACAAAATTTCAGGTAAATCCCCCCTGGTATTACAACGTTCAGAGGCGTACATCGGTGTTTTGATAGATGATCTGGTTACCAAAGGGGCAGATGAACCATACCGGATGTTTACCTCACGTGCAGAATATCGATTGTTATTGCGGCAGGATAATGCTGATGAACGTATCATGAAATATGGCTATGAAGCTGGACTTATCGATAAAGAATTATATTCTGATACCTTAAAAAAATACAAAGAGATAAACGAGCTTATTCAAAAGATGTCTGCATTGTCGATAGTTGTTGATGAAAAAATAAAGATTATTCTAAGCAAAAAAGCAATTCCAATCGGTGAAAAAGCATCTTTCAATGCAGGGAAGCTGTTAAAAAGGCCTGAGATCACAATCGATGATATTTTGCCTATTATCAATGAACAGGATAGTTCATTTACCATGACATACGATGAGGCAAAGATTGTTGAAATGAGTATTAAGTACGATGGGTATATCAAAAAAGACCTTGAACGAATAAAAAAATTGAAAATGATGGAGAATAAAAAGATACCTGCAACAGTTGATTATAGTACCATACAGGGGCTAAAAAATGAAGCTCGAGAAAAGCTGAAAACAGTAAGGCCTGAAACAATAGGGCAGGCCATGAGAATATCTGGAGTGGACCCATCTGATATTTCAATTGTATTGGTTCACATAGAGTCTTTGAATAAAAATAAAACAGGCGCATAAGTATATTGATAACAATGTATTGTATAGAAATATTATATGTGAATACTTCAACAATCGGTATGTTCCACGTGGAACATTATGTCACATTGGCAATATAATGGGTATAGCATTATAATATATTTTCATAAAACATTACGGATGATATAAGGATGCCCATCCAAAGCCAGCCTGAATGTTATGGGAATATATATCCGGGCCATTGCAGATGACTACCCACAGGAGAGACTCCATTTTATGATGCCAAAAATACGATGTCAAAAGAGGCAGGCTATCGTTATGAAACCAATGTAGATTTCAGCCTGTATTTACGCGGTTTCGCCAAAATTGATAACTTTTGAATGTATCAACTTATCAATCACCATGTCATAAAAGGTCATTAATGACCTGCCACATTACTTTGCGATATTAACAAAATCCCTCCAAGCAATTGGGATAAAAAATATATCTTAAAAAATTTCCATAGACCGAACCAGAGGCATCAACTGATAATTCCTGAAATATGGTGTCGCTCATCTCAGGTAATTCACATACGGGGCATTACGTTTGAAGTCTTCAGGAAAATCAACTTTATTATCAACTCCGCCATGATGGCAATCCTTTATCTCTGCCTTATACTCTGTCATATGGATAGATATTTTAGGAATTTAAAATACTTGTTGCCTATCACTTGAAGAGGGCTTGCTGATGTTGTGGCTATTCTTCGTGAGCTGAACTCCAGGCTTCTCTTTTCTGCCAACTAACTGAAGCATAAGATTGAAACTGCATCTTTACACGGGGCATATATCTTTTCAGCATCTCCCCGGTTCATGAGGCATCATGTACTATATGCCTAAAACATAATAGTAAAAAAATTTCTATTGAAAATTTTTAGCTGAGTAATTACAAGTATTAAACAGTACACTGGCAACTATCTCTTTCGTGCGATGAAATAGTTGTATTAAAAGTGCAAAAGTTGGTATATATGATGAATGCAGGTGATAATATTGATTGTAATGTTATAAATGAAACATTATGGGAATATGCCAGTTTAATTTATGACTATAATAAAATAACAAATATAACTGGATTTCATACTGTTGAAGCTATTTATAAAGAACTTATTATTAAGAGCATAACACCTTTACAAAATTTAAATGTTCCACGTGGAACATCCTTCGTTGATATAGGAACCGGAGCGGGAATCCCCGGGTTGGCATTATTGCTATACTTCCATGGGATGGTCAATGGATTGTTGATAGATTCCAATAATAAAAAAATACAATTTGTAAAGGAAGCTGTGAAAAAATTTGATTTGCACAATTATTGTACCATAATTCATGGGCGTGCTGAAGACCTGGCTCATGATATTCATTTCCGTGAAAAATTTGACTTTGTTGTAAGCAGGGCTTTTGCGCATCCATATATGGCAATTGAATACGGGTTACCATTTGTCAAAGTTGGTGGATTTTATTATATATATTATCAAGTGGATAATTTTGAGCAAAGTATAGATGAAATAAAGAGTACTATTGGGGATAGATTGTACGGTGAATACAGGCATGGCAATGGTGCAGATAAAAACAATAATACGAGTTTGGCAAGAGATGAAAACTATCAGATGAAAAATGTTTTGCAACATGCCGAAGAATGTGGGGGTCATCTGGCATCTCAAGAAGAATTGATGAAGAGGGGGTTGACAGGGGGATTGGTTGTTATAAAAGATAAAACAATGCCATTATGTTTTCCAAGAAAGAATGCAGTTGTGAAAAGAATAATTCATAAATTACGGTAGCTATATGGTTAATAATAAATATAAGATATTTTTATTATTAATGCTTAATTTAATCAGTGTTGGTTTATTAAATTATCTTGCTTATGCTCAGGTTGATAATAGCAGGATTGCGGGGATGATAATAAAAGATGAAAAATTATTAGTTCCTGGTATGGGAGGCGGGGGTGTTCTGCTTGGTTCAACAGAAAAAGATGTTATGATGACCAGGGCAAAGTCTGCTATAAAGACTAAGAGTGCCAATCATGATTTTTTTAAAGATATTCTGAAAGTGGAATGTCAATTAACCTTACCCTTCAATTAT